>JAICKA010000033.1 GCA_025928185.1 Gemmatimonadaceae bacterium | reverse complement strand
CTCGCTCCCTCGGCTATGCGCCGCAGGAGCGTGTCATTACTGTCGCTGCCGGCCAGGAAACGACGGCGAACTTCGCCCTTGCGCAGCGCTCCGTGCAGCTCGACCAGGTCGTCGTCACCGGCACAGGCGGCGCCGTGGAACGGCGCGCCGTCGGCAACGTGATCGAAAGCATCAACGCCGACTCGGTCGCCGCGCTCGCGGCGCCGCGCGACGTCGGTCAACTCATCGGCGCTCGCACGCCGGGCGTCATCATGCTGCCCTCGACCGGACAGGTCGGAACGGGTTCGCAGATCCGCGTGCGCTCGGTCGGCAGCTTGTCGCTGAACAACGATCCGATCGTCTACATCGACGGCGTGCGCATGGACGCCGATCCCTCGACCGGACCGTCGCAGCGCGGCGGCGCGGGATCGAGTCGCCTCAACGACATCAACCCGGAAGACATCGAGTCGATCGAGATCATCAAGGGACCCGCGGCCGCGACGCTCTACGGCACCGCGGCCTCGAACGGCGTGGTGCAGATCATCACCAAGCGCGGCAAGACGGGCGCGGCGCATTGGGACTTCACCGCCCGCGACGGCGCCAACTGGCTCCAGAATCCGGAAGGGCGCGCGGGCTGGCTGTTCGCGAAGAATTCGTCGGGAGGGCTCGACAGCGTCAACCTCTACCAGTACTCCGAGCAGAACGGCGTCGGCCCGATCTTCTCGACCGGCCGCAATCACAACTACTCCGCCAACCTCCAGGGCGGCACCGACGTCACCCGGTACTTCCTGTCGTCCTCCATCGACCGTGACGTCGGCGTCGTGCCGTGGAACTGGGACCGCAAGTTCGGCGGACGCGCGAATCTCGACGTCCAGCCGAACACCAAGCTGCGCATCAACGGCAGCCTCGGTTACGTGCAGGACCGCGTTCGTCTCGCCCAGCCGGGCGAGATCAACCCGGATCCGTTCAGCAATCTCGTATGGGGCTCGCCAAAGTTTCTCAATACGCCGCAGGCGGGCTTCGGGTTTGCGCCGCCCAGCCTCTGGGACGACGTCGAGGATCACACCGACAACAACCGCACCACCACGAGCGTCACGGCGGATTACGAGCCGTTCAGCTGGTTCACGCACCGGCTGAGCATCGGTCTCGACCAGAATTCCGAGAGCGACTGGTCGCTCTATCCCCGTGAGAGCGCGGCCATGGCCGGCTATTACGGCTCGAACGGCTTCGGAAACAAGAGCGTCACGCGCACCACGAGCAGCTTCCTGACGCTCGACTACGCGGGCAACATCAAGTACTCGCTCCGCTCCGTCGACTTCACGACGACGGTTGGCTTCCAGCATCTGCGCAACGAAGCCAGCAGCATCACCGCCAGCGGCAACACGTTCCCCGCGTCGCCGATCACGACGGTCTCCGGCACGACTGGGACGCACAGCTCGTCCGAGGGCTACGCCGCCAACTCATCCGTCGGCGTGTACGTGCAGGAGCAGGGCGCCTGGCGGAATCGGCTCTTCATCACGGCCGCGCTGCGCGGCGACGACAACAGCACGTTCGGCAAGGACTACTCGGCCGCGTACTACCCGAAGCTCAGCGCGTCGTGGGTGGTGAGCGAGGAGCCGTTCTGGCACGACAAGCTCGCGTCCCTCGGCCGCGTGTTCGACGACCTCAGATTGCGTGCGGCGTACGGCGCCGCGGGCGCGCAGCCCGGAACGTTCGACGCCGAGCGTCTCTATGCGCCGAGCACCGGCTATCAGAACCAGCCGGGCCTCGTGCCGTCGTCTTTCGGTAACCCGGACCTGAAGCCGGAGCGCAGCGCCGAGCTCGAGATGGGCTTCGAGTCCAACATGTTCAATCAGCGGCTCGATCTGTCGTACACGCATTTCAGCCGCCGGATCAGCGACGCGATCGTGAACGTGCCCGTCGCGCCCTCGATCGGATTCCCGGGCAGCCAGGTCGTGAACATCGGCAAGGTGAAAGCCTGGGGTAATGAGCTCTCGGGCAATCTCCACATTCTCCGCGGCCGTCGCGTGGCGTGGGACGTCGGAACGCAGCTCGCCAACAACGGCAATCAGATCCTCGACATGGGCGGTCAGCAGTTCCTCACCGTCGGTGGCGGTGGCCAGGCGCAGAACCGCGTCGGCTTCGGCATCGCCGACCTGTTCATGTACAAGGTGCGCTCGGCCCAGCTCGACGCGAACGGCAAGGTGTTGTCGGCCGTCTGCGACGGAGGCACCGGCCCGTCAGGCCTGATGCCGGGCGGCCCGGATGCGCCGTGCCCGATTGGAACGTACACCGGCACGCCGGCGCCCCGTGTCTACTGGGGCCACTCGCAACCGACCTGGCAAATGGGATTCAACTCGCAGGTGACGCTGTGGCAGAACCTGCGGCTGTATGCACGCGTCGACGGCAACGGCGGAAACCTGCAGGAGGACACGGAGATCCGTGCACTCCACAACCAGGGTTCGACCAAGGCGGTCATTCTGGGGAACGACCCGTTCCTCCAGACCTATCGCGCCATCGAGGCGGATGCACCCGCGACGTACAAGGCGGGCTTCATGCGGCTTCGCGAAGTGTCGGCATCGTACACCATCTCGCCCCGCTTCGTCTCGCGGCTGCGTGCCTCCGGGGCATCGGTCACGCTCGCCGGCCGCAACCTGGCGATGCTCTGGACGGCGCAGAACGGCTGGAACACGGCGCGCGACGGCGAGGTGTTCGTCGACGTGGCCAACCAGCACGTCTGGGACCCCGAGATCCGCGCCATCGGCTCGCTCTCGAACGGTTTTCAGACGATTCTGCCGCCGACCGCGAGCGTTGTTGCTTCGTTCCGTCTCACTTACTGACCGAGGAACTCATAGATGTCATTGCGAATCACGCATCAGTCGGTCACGGAGCTCGCCCGATTTGGCGGTCGTGCGCGACGCGTTTGCGTCGCCATGGTCCTCGCCGCGGCGAGCGGCCTCGTGGCCTGCAACAGTCTGCTCGACGTGACGAATCCGGCCAGCGTTCCGGCAGACGCACTCTCCGATCCGACGCTGGCGCCGACGCTCACGGCTGCGGCCATGCAGACGCTCCAATGCGGCGTCATGCAGTATGACGCCTCGACGGGGATGCTCGCCGGCGAGTACTGGTCGGGGAACGGCTTCGTCGACAATCACCCGTGGGAGTGGCGCGGCATCGTACAGATCAAGCAGGCGCCAGGCAGCTGCAACTACGGTCGCAATACGACGGCGATGGGCTTCTACACGCCGTTGCAGCAGGCGCGCTTTCAGCTGGACGACGCGTACGATCGGCTCAGCAACTTCACCGACGACCAGGTGGCGAACCGGGCAGACCTGATGGCCACCATGCGCGCCTACGCCGGCTACGCCTACCTCCTGCTGGGCGAAGGTATGTGCGACATGACCGTGAACGGCGGCCCCAAGATCACGCGGGACTCGTCGGTCGAGATCGCCGTGTCGCGATTCAGCGACGCGATCACGCAGGCCACCGCGGTCGGTGATCAGAGTATCCTCAACATGGCGCTCGACGGCCGTGCACGGGCGTATCTCGATCTCAAGAAGCTCCCCGAAGCCGCGGCCGACGCGCAAAAGGTGCCGGCGGGCTTCGTGCGCAACGCGGAGTTCACGGACGGCGGCACGGCGAATCGTGAGAACCGGTTCTATAACCTGACGATCCGCAACAACTATCTGACCGTCCCGCCGGCGTACCAGAACCTCACGGTGAACGGTGTGGCCGGCAATATCCCGGACCCGCGCGTCACGCTCGTCAACACGGGCAAGATGTCGAACGATGGTGTCACGCCCTGGTGGCAGCAGCAGAAGTACGTGAAGCAGTTGGCGGGTTCGCCGATTCCGATCGCATCGTGGAACGAGGCGCAGCTCATCTACGCCGAGGCGGTTGGCGGCCAGGCGGGTCTCGATGCCATCAACGCGGTTCGTACCGCGAATGGAGTTCCGACGCTCGCCGGTCCCGCTCCCACCGGTCAGGCGTACACCGATCTCATTCTCGAGGAGCGCCGCCGCCAGCTGTTCAGCGAAGGCCAGCGCTACGGCGACATGCTCCGCTACAACCTGCCGTTCCAGTCGGGCGTCAATCGCAAGGGTCAGACGTACAGCGATATGACGTGCACGCCGCTACCGGACGTCGAGACGCAGAACAACCCGAATCTGCAGTAACGCTTCGCAGAGCTCGGCGATCTTCGAACCAGGCTGCCTCACCGCGAGCGGTGAGGCAGCCTGGTTCGTTTCATCCGCCCGCCGCGCGGCATCGCTCGCGTCGTAAGGAGATTGTACGACCAGGCCGGCGTTGAAACCGGCGACTGGCGCGCCGCGTTGGAGTGGGTATAGAATGTCTCTACCCAAGTATATAGACAGCCTATACCCATCGCCGCGACCGGTATGACCAAGCGACACGCCAAGCCCGCGCTCGCCCGCATCGAGCTGCTCCAGGGCACACTCGATCTCATCATCCTCCAGGCGCTGCGCTGGGGACCGCGACACGGCTACGGTCTCGTGCAGCTCATTCGCGCCACGTCGAACGGCGTGCTCCAGGTCGACGCGGGGTCGCTCTACCCGGCGCTCCATCGCCTCGAGCGGCAACGGTTCGTGAAGGCCGAGTGGACCGTGTCCGGGAACAAGCAGCGCGTCCGCGTCTACACGCTCACTGCCGCCGGGCAGAAGCGCCTCACCGCCGAGCGGTCGCGCTGGGAGCAGCTCACGCAGGCGATCGAGGGATTGTTCGTCCCACCATCCACCGAGGAGATCTGAGATGTCGAATGGCGACTGGTGGAACCATCCGTCGCGGATGGACGGCCTGAACGACGAGCTGCGTACGCACCTCGAGATGTCGATCCGGGATCGCATGGCCCGCGGCGAATCGCGCGAGGACGCCGAGCGCAACGCGCGCCGCGAGCTTGGCGACGTGGTCACGATTCGCGAGGTGACGAGCGACATGTGGCCACACGGCTGGCTGCGCGACGTGATGCAGGATCTCAAATACGCGGTCCGCAGCCTGATGCGCGTGCCGGGCTTCGCCATCGCCTGCATCGTCACACTGGCCCTCGGCATCGGCGCCAATACCGCGATCTTCAGTGTGATCAACGGGGTTATCCTCCGGCCGCTGCCGTATCCCGCGCCGCACGAGCTGATCTACGTCACCAGTCGGTTCCCGACGATGGGACTCGACCATTTCCCCGTCGATGCAGGCGAATATCTCGACTTTGCCGAACGCAATCGCTCCTTCTCCGCCGTCGGTGCCTATCAGGTGGGCGCGGTCAATCTCGGCGCGGACGACAGCCCGATCCGCGTCGTCGCGGCAAACGCCAGCGCGTCGCTGTTTGGCGCGCTCGACGTGCCGGCATTCCGCGGGCGCACGTTCACCGATCAGGAAACGCTGCCTAATCAGGCGGCCGTCGTCATCCTGTCGCGCGAGGAATGGGAGAGCGCGTTCGGCGGCCGGCCCATTCTTGGCAAGCAGATTCAGGTCGACGGCGTCGCGCGGACCGTCGTCGGCATCATGCCGGCGGGATTCGACGTGCACGATCAGGGTGTGAAGGTCTGGCTGCCGCTCATCCTCGATCCGGCGAAGCGGCAGCAATATCGCGGCGCTCACAACTTTCAGATGATCGCGCGGCTCAAGGACAACGTCTCGCTGACGCAGGCGCGCCGCGAGCTCGAAACAATGCTCGAGCAATGGAACGTGGCCGACGGCGGCACCGCGGGCGCGATGTGTTGCGGCGCCGGCTTCGTGCACACGCCCAATCCAACATTCCATCCTCTGCGCTATGACGGTCTGCAGGCCGATACGATCGGCAGCATCGGCCGCGCACTGTGGACGTTGCAAGCGGCCGTCGCGTTCGTGCTGCTGATCGCCTGCGCGAATCTCGCCAACCTGCTGCTGATGCGGGCCGAGACGCGGCACAAGGAGCTCGCGGTGCGCGCGGCGCTCGGCGCCGGACGCGCCCGGCTCGTACGACAGTTCCTCGCCGAGAGTGCGGTGCTGTCGTTCGCCGGCGCGGTGCTCGGCACCGTGCTCGCCTACGTCGGGCTGCATGCACTGGTGAATGCAGCCGGTTCGAGCATCCCGCGCGCTGACGGGATTGCGATCGACGCGCGGGTGCTCGGCTTCACTCTGCTGCTGGCGCTCGGCACGGCCGTGGTGTTCGGTCTCGCGCCCGCGTTGCAGATGACCGTAGGCAACCTGGCGTTGACGTTGCGCGAGGCCGGGAGCCGCACGACGACAATCGGGGCTCGCGCACGGCTGCGGAGTGGATTGGTGATCCTCGAGATGGCGCTGGCAGTGATGCTCGTCGTCGGCGCCGGGCTGCTGGTGCGCAGCTTCTGGAATCTCATGCGTGTCGATGCGGGCTTCGATCGCTCGCATCTGACGACGTTCCGGGTTGCGTTGCCGACGAAAGTGTATACCGACTACACGCGCCGCGTGGCATTCTACGACAACCTCATGCGTGAGCTGAATGCGATTCCCGGCGTCACTGCGGTGTCGGGAATGACGGGTTTGCCGCCGCAGCGCTCGATCAACGCGAACGATACCGACTTCGAGGGATACGTCGCGACGCCGACTGGGCCTGCGGAGAACATCGATTACTACCAGTACGCGATGCCCTCGTATTTCTCGACCATGCGCATTCCGATCGTCGCGGGCCGCGCCTTCGGACCGCAGGATGGCCCGAGCTCGCCGCCGGTCGCGATCATCAACCAGACCGCGGCGAAGCGGTTCTATTCGGGCAAGAGTCCGATTGGCCGGCGCATCCGACCGTCCGGCGATACGGTGTGGATGACGATCGTCGGCGTGGCCAAGGATGTGAAGCAGGCCGGCGTTGATTCCAAGACGGGCACGGAGCTGTACCTCGACTACGATCAGAGTCCCCACGTGGTGCAATACGCGCCGGCAAACCTCAACATCGTGATGCGGTCGGATCGGGACCTGGCCGCACTCGCACCGGGTATCCGCCGAACCGTGTCGTCACTCGATGCGGCGCTCCCCATCGCGCAGCTCCGCAGCATGGACGACGTGTTCGAGACCTCGGTCGCGCGGCCGCACGTCATCGCGGAAATGCTCGGTGTGTTCGCGACGGTGGCGCTGGTGCTCGCCGCCGTCGGCACGTACGGCGTGCTCGCCTACTCGATCACCGAGCGCTCGCGCGAGATCGGCATCCGCATCGCGCTCGGCGCGAGCGCGCGCGATGTGCTGCGTATGGTGCTGCGCCAGGGACTGGCCCTCGCGGTGATCGGTCTCGCGCTCGGCCTGGTCGGCGCGGCGCTGCTCGGGCGGCTCACGGGCACGCTGCTGTTTGGCGTCGCGCCGACCGACAAGATGACGTATGCACTGGTCGCCGTCTTCATGTTGGCGATTGCCGCCGCGGCGTCGCTCGTTCCCGCGCGGCGGGCAACGCGCGTTGATCCGCTGGAGGCGCTCCGATCGGAATGAGCGACCTCCGCCCTCGCAAAGCTCCGTGCTCCGAACCATACTTCACTGACTGGGGTACGACACCGTCCATCGCGCTCGCCTTCCACACGACTTCGCTCACATGAATAAAACAGCGCTGATTCCCGCCGTCTTTCTACTCGCGTTCGCCAGCTTCCAGACGCCCGTCGTCCAGGTACGTGACGTCGCGAGCGCTCCCACGATCCCGATCCTCGCCTGGGATGCGGGCGACGCTGATTACGGCCTGCGCACCCGGATCAACCGGGACGGCCAGGACATCGGAGAGGCGAGACGAGGCGAGCATCGACTGTATTTGAGCTCGGCATTCGTCGACGCCCGCGGCGGCTTTGCCCATGCCGTGGCGCAGGACGGCAAGCTCCTGCGCAACGCGAACGACGAGGACGATCCGGACGCATGCCGGTTCAATAATGTCTGCTCGCCGAGACGCACCATCGGACTGGGAGTGCCGGACGAGTGGTTGCGGAAGCACCGCGACAGCCTGGTCGTGACGTTTCGGCCGCGGACGGGCCAGAACTGGTCGATCCGGCTCGACGGACCGGTGATCAACGCCTACCTGAACACGATCGATTCGGTTTCCGCATCACTCAAGAAGAAGTAGAGCGCGACGGCGCTCAGTACGGCCACGCGGAAAGGGCGCGGAGCCACATGGCTCCGCGCCCTTTCCGTGCGGCGCGCGGTGAAAACGAGATCCTTCAGAACGTTCTCATCGCTGGTTCTGGGTAAAGTCCAGTCCCAACGTCGAGCTGGTGGCCGTGCTGCCGTAGGCCGTCACCGTGTACACATGCCCGCCGAGTACGGAGATCGTGGTGGTCCTGGCGTACAGGTCGGTCGTCGATCCAGGGTAGCGCACGGAGATCGTGTACGTGCCGGGGGCGAGTTGCTCGAAGGTGCCGCCGGACTTGTAGGCCACCGACGAGCCGACGGCCGACTCTTGCTTCGTCTCGGTGTTCGTCGCGTATAATGTCAACGCATCGGTACCGTCCGAGATGGCGTTGACCAGACGCACGTAGCCGACGTTATCGTCGACGCTCGCCGGAACGTCGTCCTCGAGAACGAACGCATCGGCGGTTTTCGTCGTGGCGTCGTATGGGCCGCTCATGAAGAACGAGTACGACTTCCCGTCGGCGATCGCCTGGCTGGCCGTGGAAACGACCGTGGACCCGCCGGCGGTGATTGATGACAGCGTGTACTGCCCGGGGGCGATTCCGACGTACAGTCCACCCGACGCGACCTGGCCGTATTTCGTGCCGGTGGTCGACTCCTCGCCGGCCGTCGCGCACGCCGTCGAGTCGGCTGCGGTGGACGGGGACGCGCACGCCGAGGTGGCGATCGCGGTCATCTTCACGTCGTTGGCGTAGAAATTCACCCCGACCGCGTTCGGCGAGAAGTTGTGGAATTTGATGCGAGACGACGCCGGCGGACTCGTGATATCCTGCAGGCCGGTATCGGACTTCAGCGAGTCGCACGCCGCCACCACTGCCGCGCCCAGCAGGGCGGCGACCAATGCATATCGATTCATGTCGGATTCCGGTTAGTGCTCTGGGGTTCCGTCGGGCTCGACGATCCAGAGCATCGACGTTTGATAGTCATCGGCGAGGCCACTGATCGGCTGGATCTTGGACAATGCGTCCGAGTTCCACACGTACTCCGAGTTGTAGCGGGGGCGCAGACGGTAGATCACCTTGCCGTCGTTCAACACGTACAGGACGTTCGGCGGGCTGAAGTTCGGGAACGCCTGCTGCGCCTCACCCGCGTAGTGGTCCGTGTAGTGGAACCGCCGCATGTCCATCCACTGCTCGTAGAACGCCCAGCCCCACTGCGCGATGTACTTCTGCGACATGATATCCGTCATCGTGAGGTTCGCCGCGCTCGGCACGATGTTCGGGTCTGCGAGGAACGCCGTCTTTTCGGCATCGCTGATCAAGGTGACTGGCGGAGCGCAGACCGTTGGCGCCGTGCAGCGGCCACCCTGGGTCTGGTTGTCGTCCTGATTCCGCGCATTCACGAAGTCGATGTGCGACGAGATGCCGTTCCGGTACGCCTCGAGTGCCGTCGCCTTGTCACCGGCGCGGAAGGCCGCTTCAGCCTTGGTGAACTGGAGCTGCGAGTAGGTCATCACCGGGGTCTTCTCGTGATCGGCAAATAGATACCGCCCAATGCTGCCTCCCGCCGGCGTGTTCGCGTAGCCAAAGACGTTCATCGGCCGCTGCGCCGTCGAGAGCGCGCCATATAATGTCTGGTTGGGGTCCAGACCGCGGTACTGCCCATCCGGCGAGGGCGCCAGCATCCGGCTCATGCGTGGATCGACGGTGCCGCCGAAGACCGTGCCGTCCATCAGGGACAAGGCAAACTGGGTCTGCCGCTTGGCATCGAGGTTGTCGCGCGTCGGTCCGAAGAAGTTGAGGTCGTCGTGCTGCGTACCCAGGTACTTCAGCAGCGCATCGTCGTCGTTGCTCGTGAACGATTTGTCGACGTCGGCGATGATCTGGGTTGGGTTGTAGATCGACGCCTTGTTCGAGTACCGATTCTCGAGGATGGCGCGCGCCCCGTACGCGAACTTGAGCCACTTGGTGCGGTCGCCGTTGTAGATATGATCGCCTACGGCGAGATACGCGGCGTCCACGCCGCCGTCGGTGCGCTGCAACAGCACGATGGCGCTGTCCAGATCGGCCATTGCCGTGTCGAGCGCCGTCTTCTCGGTGTCGTAATCGAACTTGGATCTCGAGGGGTCGAAGGCTTCGCTCACGATGATGTTACCGTGCAACCCGGCCAGCTCCATCCAGCCCCACCCCTTGAGAATCATGCCCACGCCGAGGAGATCCCACCGTTGCTCGGCCTGCGACTTGGTGTTCATGTCGATGAGATTCTGACCCCAGCTCCAGTACACGTCGCGCCAGGCCTGCTTGCCGTTGTCAGTGTTGTAGTCCCCCATCCTGTCGAAGACGGTGTGACGGTAGCCGGTGCTGGCGTCCATGAAGTTCTGGACGTAGTTGTTGATGCCGCCCGAATATGTATCCCACTGCGGGTCGGCGACCAGCCAGTTCAGCATCGGCGAGAGGTACAGATTCGCCGACACGGTGGCGGCGCTCGGCCCGTTCGGGTTGTTGTTGACGTCGAGGAAGTTGTCGCAGCCGGCGCCCAGGGCGAGGACGCCCGCGAGCAGCACGCTGCGCGTGATCGTGGTCCGGGTCATTGATATGAGTTTCATGATTAGAACCTCACCTTGGCGCCGATGTTGACCGCTCGCGGAATGCCAAAGTTGCCGTAGTCGATGCCGACGGACCCCGAGCCGCCAGTGTTGGGGTTGCTGGCGCTCCCCAGGGGATCGAGACCGGTATAGTTGGTGAACATGAACAAGTCGGTGGCGGTGACGAAGACACTGGCATTCGGCAGCAGCCGCTGCGGCAGCGTGTAACTGAGCGTGATGTCGGCGAGACGGACCCAGTTGATGTTCTTCTCGATGAACTGCTCTGGGCTCATGTCCGTGTAGTAGTTCGTGTTGATCGCCGGGACGATCACGATGTTGTTCGGCGTGGGATTGGCCGAGTTCTCCTTGCCATCCCGCAGCACGCCATCCACGACGCGCGGCGTCCAGCGGTCCTCCGTCTGCTTGCTCAAGCCATGCGTCGTGAGGTACCAGTCCGTGGCGTCATAGATGTCGCCGCCCTTGCGGATGTCGACGAGGAAATCCAGCGAGAGAGACTTGTACCGGAACGTGTTCGTCAGGCCGAGGGTGAAGTCCGGCTGCCGATCGTAGCCGGCGTCGACGAAGTCATTCCCCGACGTGATCGGCAGACCGGTCGCCGGATCGATGAGCAGCTTGCCCTGGTTGTTGCGCAGCCAGAACGCGCCCGTGAGCGACATCGTCGACAGGCCCGGCATCGTTCCGTTGCGGACGTTGCCGGCGACCCAGCTGTCCGAGCTGTACAGCTCCGGCAGATCGTACGGCAGCGAAACCGTCTTGCCGGCGGACTTGGCGAAGTTCGCGGCAATGTCCCACTCGAAGCTGTGCCGCAGCATCGGCACGCCGTTCACGGTGAGCTCGAGGCCCGCGTTCTTCGTGTCGGCGCCATTCAGGTTGAACAGAATGAACCCGGTTGCGTAGCTCTGCCTGATGTTCTGAACGATCTCGTCGTAGGTGCGCTTGCTGTAGTACGTCGCGTCGACGCCGAGCCGGTCGTTGAGGAAGCTCAGCTGCGTGCCAAACTCCCAGTCCTTCGCCCACTCGGGCTTGAGGTTGGGATTCGGACCCCAGAAGTCGTAGCCGAAGCCGCCGTACGCCGTCGTCTTCTGCTGCAGCACGGGGATGTACGCGTACGGCTTCGCATCGCGCCCAACTTCCGCGTACGCCGCGGTCAGCTTGCCGCTCACGTACTTCGCGATGCCCGGGAACGCATCGGAGAAGACGAAGCTCGTGTTGAACGACGGGTAGAAGAAGGAGTTCTTTCCCTTTGGAATCGTCGAGGTCCAGTCGTTCCGCCCCGTGGCAGTCAGGTAGAGGTACTGATGGTAGTTCAGGGTGGCCTGTCCGAACCCGCTCACCACGCGCCGCTGCGTCGACGTGGTAAGCGGTATCCACTGGATGGTGTTGTTGATCGAGACGAAGTTCGGGTCGAGGAAACTATTGCCGGTCACCGCGACCGTGGTGCTCTTGTCATCCACCACCGCCTGGCCGACCAATCCGGTGATCGAGAGGTTGTCGGTGAACGAATAGGGATTGACGTTGAACAACGTCTGCTCGCTGAGATGCGGCGTCGTGACGTTGGCCACGTCGAGCACGCCGCCGTTGGTGCCGGGACCCGAGGTGTAGCCGGCGCCCGTCTCGCTCTCCGGATGGCGCAGCACGAGGTGGTCGGAGTTGTCGGCGTCGATCCCGATGTTGCTCTTCAGGTAGCCCCAGGAAAACGGGGTGACGGTGACGCCGAGGTTCGAGATGAAGCGGTGGCCCTTCGTGTTGTTCTGGTTCTTGTTGACGCTGAAGTACGGATTGTCGTATGAACCCGTGTACGTGCTCTGGCTGCCGATCAGCCGGCGGTCGCCGCCCGGCGTGAGATAGTTGGCCGCGTTGTCCGTCTGCGGCCAGATGAGCAGGCCGAGCAGCGGACCATCCGCGCCGTTGAATGGCTGGGTGTTCACGGAATTGGAATACATCATGGAGAGATCAGCGTTCATCCACTGCGTCACCTGGGCCGTCGACCGGCCGGTGATGTTGTTGCGGTCGTACCTCGAGTTCGGGATCACGCCGTTGTCGCGGTCCGCCGAGGCCGAGACGCGGTAGGTGATCCTCGAATCGGGCGACGCGCCGGAGAACGCGAGATCGTTGCGGGTCGACAGGCCGGTCCGGAAGAAATTCTTGACGTTGTCATAGAGCTTGGTGCCCGGAGCGTACGCCGGTCCGAAATAGGTATAGCCGCCGCTCGAGCAGCACGCCGTGGTGTCGAACTGCGTCTGGATTTCCGGATACTTCGACGGCGACTGGATCTGCGTGGCGGTGTTGAACTCGAAGCCGCCCGTACCCGGACGCCCGCGCTTCGTCGTGACGACGATCGCGCCGTTCGCCGCGTCGATCCCGTACAGCGCAGACGCCGCCGGACCCTTCAGCACGACGATGCTCTCGATGTCGTTCGGATTGATGTCGGCCGCGCGATTGGTGAAGTCGACGTCGCGGTTCTCGAAGGAATTCGTCGAGCCGGGACGGCCCGAGCCCAGTTGATTCGAGCTGAAGACGTCGTTGTTCATCGGCAGGCCGTCGAGGATGAACAGCGGCTGATTGCTGCTGCTGATCGAGCTGATGCCTCTGAGCACAATCTGACTCGACGCGCCAGGGATGCCCGACGTCGGATTCACCTGCACACCGGCGACGCGCCCCTGGAGCGCATCGGTGAAGTTCATGCGCTGGGTCTTGGCAACGTCGTTGCCCTGCACGGTCTGCTGCGCCGTTCCCAGCGAGCGCTCCGCCGCCGACTGGCCGAGCGCCGTCACGGTCACGGTGTTGAGGCTGACCGCGACGCGTCGGAGCTGTACGTTGATGGTATCGCTCGTTCCGACGGTTCGCTCGATCGGCTGTGTGCCGATGTAGCGGAACTGAAGGACCTCGCCGGTCTTCGCCGGAATGACGTAGGTACCAGCGTCGCTAGTGTTCGTGATGCGGCTGGTGCCCGTGACGGTGACCTGTACGTTGGAGAGCGGGTCGCCGACGTCGTTGATCACTTTGCCGTGAATCAGCCGTTGCTGCGCCGACGCTGGTGCCGCAACGAGGCATATTCCCAGCAGTGTCGCGAGTACGCTTGTCTTTAGCATTATTTAAACCGGGATGAGGTGTGCCGGGCGAAGGCGCGAACTTGTCGCCGCTGCGCTTTGCGGTCAAGGGATCCCATATAGTTGTTTGGTGACTGATTGATGCGTAAACAAAATTTTCGTCCGACCGCCGGCGCCTTCGCGCTGGCTCTCGTCGCCTGCGTGCACTCGCCGGTATCCGTCGAGCCCTCGAGTGGTGTGATGCCGTTTCCAGTCGACAGCGCGCACGCGCAGACGGTCGCCGACGGCGTCACGCACCGCGTCATCTACTCATCGAAAGGGCCGTGGAGGATCAACGTCCTCTATGCCGGTCTGGATCGCTGCACCGCCGCCGAGGCGGTCGCCGACAACGCGCTCCGGCGCACGAAGACGACGGCGATGCTCGCCGCTCTCGCACGCCACGAGCCGGTGATCGGCGGCGTGAATGCGGATTTCTTCAACCTCAAGAACGGCCGGCCGACGAATCTGCTCGTCGTCGACGGCGCGATGCGCACGCCGCCGATCGGTCAGCCGGTGCTCGCCTTCGACTCGGCCGGCGCGCCGCACATCGGGTTCTTCACGCTCGATAGTGGCCAGTTACGTCCGTATCATCCGCTGCAGGCGGTGGGTGGCCGGCCCGTGCTCGTGCGCGACAGCATGATCGCGCGCGAAGTGGACACGTTCGGGAACGCGGGATTCCGCGCACGGAACCCGCGCACGGCGGCGGGCATCGCGCGCAACGGCAAGCAGCTCATCCTCGTCACAGTCGACGGCCGCGAGTATCACAACGCCGGCATGACACTTCGCGAAATGGCGGCGCTCATGCTCGCGCTCGGCGCCCGCGACGCGATCAACCTAGACGGCGGTGGCTCGACGACGATGGTGGTCGCGCAGCCCGACGCCGGGGACTCGCTGCGGATTGTGAACCATCCATCGGACAAGGGAGGGGAGCGCGCAGTCGGCGACGCGCTGGCGATCGTCCGCCGCTGCCGGTAGCGATCGTGCGTTGGTGACGGTGGGCGGACTACGGCCTGGCGTGCCCCGAACCGATGATGGAAAGCATCCACGCAAGGCTCGCCGGCACATGCGTACTCCAGAATCGCCAATTGTGCGTTCCGGGATACTCATGATACTCGTGGCGTATTCCGAGCCGACGGAGCTCGAAGTCGAACGCCTGATTCTCATGGAGGTAGGGATCACTGCTTCCCACGTCCATGTACATGGCCGGCATCGGCCGACCGGACTTCTGGACGCGCGCCGCAAGAATCGCCGGATCGTTGTCGAGCCATGCCGACAAGTTGCGGCCGTTGATCCTCGGCGCGGCGATCTTCAGGCGCAGGAGGGTGTCGGCGCTCGCGGCGTACTGCGGCGGCAGCACGAACGGGTTCGGACCGATGAGCCGCGGCGACAGAACGCCCGAGTGGCTCGCGGCGGCCGCGAAGACGTCCGGGTATTGAAGCGCGAGCTTGATGGCGCCGTAGCCGCCCATGCTCAGACCGCCGATGCCGCGATGGGCACGGTCGGCGAGCGTTCGATAATGCGCGTCGACATACCTCACGAGATCGCGCGCGATGTAATCGTCGTAGCGTGACGACTTCACGCAGCCGCGCTCCGGCGATTCGCTGCGGATGCTGTCGCGACAGGTCGCGTACGGCATCGCTTCGGCCGCAGACGAATACCAACTGTCATCGCCATCGGGCATGACGATGATCATCTCGGGCGATCCGGCGCCTATGAGGGAATCGGCAACAGCGTCGATCGCCGCCCGCGACAGCCAGTCCGTCTCCGTGCCGGAGAGGCCGTGGAGGTAGTATGCCACCGGAAATCGCGCGCTTCGGTTCGTGTCGTACGAGGGCGGCAGGTACACCATGAAATGCTTCTCGACGCCGAGTGACGGCGCGAAGAAGGCATCGCCACGCACGGAGCCGCGCGGTGATTGGACCGCGGCGAGGAGCAATAGTCCGATCAGCGCTTGCATGCAGCACATCCCGCGTTCAGGGAAAACTCAAGGCGCTAAAGCCTCTAGCGCGGCGGCGGCACGAACCGGCGTGATTGCCGCTCATAGGCATGCGCCAGCGCAAGCACGTGCGCGTCCTCGCCCGGAAGTCCGACGAACGAGACGTTGAGTGCCGGCATTCCGTCGGCACCCATGCCGGCAGGCACGGAGACTTCCGGCAGACCGAGCCAATTGCCGTAGCCGAGTGCGGTGGAAATGTTCGGCCAGCCGTCGGCGAGGCGGAACGCGTTGAACGGGAGCGTCGGATATACCATCGCTGCAACGCCAGCCGCGCGCATGGACTTGGCCAGCGCAGCGACGACGTCGGCGCGGGACCGGGCGAATGACTGGCCCGCGGCGTCGTGCTCCATGGGCTGCGTCAGCAGCCGCTCGCAGTCCTCGAACGTGGCCGGGAGCACATCATAGTATGCTCGGTACGCCGCGTAGCCGCGGCGTATGGCGTCGCGGGGATTGTCTGCGCGATGCGCGAAATACTGGAACAGCGCGTTGGCCGTTGGCGCGGGCGATCGCGAGTCCGGCGCAACGTCGCCTCGCGAACGAGCGGCGGCGGCGAACGCATCGCGATAGTTCGCGAGTGTGACCGCCGGCGCGAACGAATCCGCCGTCGCGCCGGCGGCGCGAAGGTCGCCCACTGCACGATCCCACATGGCGAGCGCCTCGGCCGTCATCTGCGCGCGCGGAACGTGTGCGTCGACGATGCTCAGCCGAGTGTTGGCGAGCGCGTCGTCGCGCAATGCGGCGAGCGGCGCGCCGTTCCAGACGTCGGTGCGCGCGAGCGGGTCGACTGCGTTGGGGCCCGCGATCGCGGCGAGCAGCAGCGCGGCGTCGGCGACGTGGCGAGCGAGCGGCCCGTGCGTGTCGAGGTACGGCCACGTCGGGATGACACCGCTACGCGGCACGAGTCCGAACGTCGGCTTCATGCCGACAACGCCGGTGAATTGCGCGGGAATGCGATTGGAGCCGCCGTCGTCGGTGCCGAGTGCGGCGAACGCCATTCCGCCGGCGACGGACACCGCGGACCCGGCGCTCGAACCGCCAGGCGTGCGCGTGCCGGTTGGATCGTGCGGATTCACCACCTGGCCGGTGTGGCTGCTCGTGCCGGTGCCATGATACGCGAAATCGTCGGCGGCAGTCTTGCCCAGAATGATCGCGCCGGCGGCGCGCAGCCGCGACACCTCGAGCGAATCGCGGCTTACCGGATCTGGAAAGAGTCGCGCCCAGTCGGCATTGGAGCCCGTCGTCGGCAATGCCGCGACGTCGTAGATCGCCTTCGCGAAGACCGGCACGCCGTCGAGGGGGCCACGCATCCGGTTCGCGCGAAGTCGCTGGTCAGCTGCGCGCGCTTCCGAAATTGCAGTGGCGGCGAGTGCGTCGATGGCGCGCCATTTGACGCCGTCGCTGTTGCAGCGCTCGAGCGCGCGCGCGGTGACTTCCGCCGCGGTCCAGTCACCGCGGCGGCGACCCGCCTGGTAGTCAGCGATCGTACCGTCGAGTGGATCGACCGCGGTCGCGGCGCCATTCCATTTGAGGCGCGCGAGTGGCAGCGCGGCGAGCGCGGCGATCTGGGCAAGAGCTTCGCGGCGAGTCGGAGACATCGAGCAAGCGTACGCTGCGCCGGCTGGATCGCGCAAGGAGTTCACGCCGCGCCGATTCGACGTACGTTGTGGCATGCGAAAATCGCTCATTGCGGCCGCTGCCTCGCTTCTCTCGGCCGCGACGCTGGCGTCCGCGCAGACGCCGCCGCCGGTTGCGCGCGAATTCCGCGCGGTGTGGCTCGCAACGGTTCGCAACATCGATTGGCCGTCCAAGCCGGGCTTGAGTACCTGGGAACAGCAGCGCGAGCTACTGGCGATTCTCGACACCGCGGCGGCACTCAAGCTGAACGCCGTGATCCTGCAGATCCGTCCCGGCGCGGACGCCTTCTACAATTCGCCGTACGAGCCGTGGTCCGAATTCCTCACCGGGCGGCAGGGCCGCGCGCCCGAGCCGCCGTGGGATCCGCTCGCGTTTGCCGTGGAGCAGGCGCACAAGCGCGGCCTCGAGCTGCACGCGTGGTTCAATCCGTATCGCGCGGCGTACGTCACCGATACCGCAAACGCGCGCACGCACGTCACCGTCACGCATCCCGAATTGGTGCGGCCGTACGGTCACTTCGTGTGGATGGATCCCGGCGATCCGGCGGTGCGGCGGCGCGCGGTGCGGGCCGTCGTCGACGTCGTGCGACGCTACGATGTGGATGGCGTGCACATCGACGATTACTTCTATCCGTATCCGGAGAATGATTCCGCGGGCAAGCCGATCGACTTTCCGGATTCGGCGACGTACGCGCGCTACGTGCACGGCGGCGGCACGCTCTCGAAAGACGATTGGCGCCGGCACAACGTGGACGAGCTGGTCGAAGCGCTGTACAAGGGCGTGCGCGCAACAAAACCGTGGGTGAAGGTGGGAATCAGCCCCTTCGGCATGTGGCGCCCGGGCAACCCGCCGCAGATCACCGGCTTCGATGCGTACGCCAAGATCTACGCCGATTCGAAGAAATGGCTGCAGAACGGTTGGGCCGACTATCTCGCGCCTCAGCTCTATTGGCCCATTTCGCCGCCGCAACAAAGCTTTACGGCATTATACGATTGGTGGCGCGCGCAGAACACGAAGCACCGTCACATCTGGCCCGGGCTGGGGACGTATCGCATCGCCGCGCACAACACGACGCACATTCCGTCGGACGAGATCGTGGCCGAGATCGATTCGATGCGGGTCCGCGGCGGGGACATGGGGCACATCCATTTCAACGCGTCGACGCTGATGAAGAGTCCCGACAGTCTCGACGCGAAGCTGGCGATTCTGTACGCGCGGCCGGCGCTGGTGCCCGCGTCGCCGTGGCTCGGCGCCGCGCGCCCCGGACGTCCGACCGTGAAGCTCAGGCGCGATCCGGCGACGAACGATCAGACTATTGTGATGTCACCCGGCAGCGGGCCGAAAGTCTGGCTGTGGACCGTGCGTACGCAGATCGACACGGGCTGGACGACCGAGATTCTGCCCGGTTGGCTGCGCCTGCACCGATTGCCTGAGCGAGCGACCCAAGTTTACGTGACTGCGGTGAGCCGAACGGGGGTCGAGAGTTTGGCGTCGCATGTCGACATGGTAGTTCACGGCGCGAGCGGATCGCCACCATCTATGGATTTGAGCTCCAACGCACCGAGTGCGTCACGCTCCGCCACCGCGTCGATGGTGGTGATCTTGCCGTCGCCGAATCGCAGCTCGAAGACCAGCAGCATCCGCCCCTTGATCGGAACGAGCACGCCGACATCGCCGTCGATGAGTCCAGGCACCGCCGCCTTTGCGCGGCCGTTGAACATCCCGGCCACATCTACCGCTCCGTGAAGCTCGGCCGGTGCACCCATCCGTACGCCTTGCGCGTCCGTCCTGAACACGACGTCCGGATCGAGGATCGCAACGAGTGCGGCGAAGTCGCCCGCTTTCGACGCGGCGAGAAAGGCTTCGACGATCTCGCGGTGTCGCGCGCGATCCGCATGGTTCGCTGACGCACCGCGCACGCGCCGGCGCGCACGACTCGCCAGCTGTCGCGTCGCGACCGGCGTGCGTCCGACGATGGGCGCAATTTCGTCGAACGGAAGATCGAACATGTCGTGCAGCACGAACGCCACGCGCTCGGCTGGCTCGAGCGTCTCGAGCACGACGAGCAGCGCCAGCCCCACGGAGTCGGCGAGCTGCACGTCATCTTCGGGGCTGCGCTCGTGGCGGCGCTGTGATGCTGGCTCCGGTTCGTGCGTGTCGAGCGCCTCTTCGCGGCGCGCGTTGCGGGCGCGCAACATGTCGAGGCACACGCGGCCGACGATCGTCGTTAGCCACCCGCCGACATTGTCGACGTCGTCGTCACCGGCGCGACTCACGCGCAGCCAGGCTTCCTGCACGGCGTCGTTCGCTTCAGCGGTCGATCCCAGCATGCGGTATGCAACCGCGTGCAGGTGAGAGCGATGTGCTTCGAATCGTTGAGCCAGCAACTCGCGGTCGTCCATCGTCACACTCTCGGGTTTCGTTTCGTCGTCGGGTTGACGAAGTGAATCAACCCGATGTGACCAGGAGAATATGATGTTCACAATGCAGAAGGTTGCCCGGTCGGCCGCGTCCGCCGACTCCGCCGAGGCGCCGGTCGCGATCGAGCCCCGGATTGCCAATCCCGCCGGCCTCCTACCGGACGCCTGGCAGGGAATTCAGAAGCTGCTCGTCGCCGTGAACAAGGGTGGCCTGCCGCAGGCCACGCTCGACCTGACGCACATGCGTGCCAGTCAGATCAACGGTTGCAGCGCGTGCATCGAAGGCTCGATCAATCACGCGCACAAAACCGGGCAACGGCTCGATGAGCGTCTGCTCGCCGTCGCCGCCTGGCGCCATTCGTCGCAGTTCACCGAGGCCGAACGCGCGGCGCTCGAGCTCACCGAGGCGATGACGCGACTCTCTGATCGGCCGGATCCGGTGCCGGATGAGATCTGGAATCGTGCAGCCGAGCATTTCGACGAGCCCGCGCTCGCGGCGCTGGTGCTGCACGTCGCGCTGACGAACCTGTTCAATCGAGTGAACATCAGCACGCTGCAACCGGCAGGGGACTGGTAGCCGGGCTTGTATGTGTCTGCGCGATTCAGGTCTTGATTCGCAGATGAAATGATTTCGGGCGCGTGAACGTCTCGATGCCGAGCCGCGACAGCGAGCACCCGCGCCCGGAGTCCTTGACGCCCGTCCACGCCAGCGCAGGGTCGAGATAGTCGCATCGGTTCATGTACCACGTGCCCGTTGCGATGCGGTCGCCGATGCGCAGCGCGGCATCCGGATCGGTCGTCCACACGGATGATGTGAGGCCGTATCGGCTGTCGTTGATCAGTCGAATGGCCTCCTCGTCGCCGGACACCGGCATCACCGTCATCACGGGCCCGAACGTCTCGTCGCGCATGACCCGCATGTCGTGATTCACGTTCGTCAGGATGCGCGGCGCCATGTACGCGGTGCCCGTCTTCTCGGCGCCGAACTGCGACGGATCCACCAGCGACTTCGCGCCCGACTTGATCGCTTCTTCGACCTGGCCACGCACCGACGCCGCGGCATCCGCCCGAACCATCGGCCCGATCGTCGTTTTGGGGTCGCGCGGATCGCCGAGTACATATGTATTGGCGAGCGCGACGGCCTTGTCGACGAATTGATCGTAGACGCGACGATCGACGTATACGCGCTGTACCGAACAGCACGACTGGCCGGCGTTGAAGAACGCGCCGTCGACGATGTTCTCGACCGCATGGTCCAGCGCGGCGTCGGCGCGGACGTAGGCTGCGTCCTTGCCGCCAAGCTCGAGGCCCGTTGCGATGAATCGACCCGACGCGGCGCGCTGCACCGCATGTCCACCCGCGACCGAGCCGGTGAACGCGACAAACGCGATGCGATCGTCCTCGATCAGCCCGGCGACCTGGTCGTGATCGATATGCAAATACTGAAACACGCCGTCCGGCAGCCCGGCTGCGACGAGCGCTTCCGCATAGCGCTCCGCCACGAGTGGCGTCTGCTCCGACATCTTCAGAATGACCGCGTTGCCCGCCATGAGCGCGGGAATCACCGCGTTGACCGAGGTGAGCCACGGATAATTCCACGGCGCCAGTACGAGCACGACCCCGAGTGGTTCACGCCGAATGAATCGATGGAAATCCGCGCTTCGCTCCACCTCGATGTCGGCGAGCGCCGACTCGGCGATGCCCACCATGTACTTCGCACGTTCCTGAAAGCCGCGCCGCAGCTCGAACGGCGAATGCGCGATCGCGCGTCCCATCTGCGACGTGAGCTCGGCGCCCAGCTCGTCGGCGCGCGCGACGCACCAGTCGATCGCGCGCGTGCAGATGGCGGCGCGCTCGGCGACGGCCACCTCTCGCCAGCGACGCTGCGCCTCCACGGCGCGCGCAAGCGTGGCGTCCACGTCGCTGTCGGGCGCGAGCGGCCGCTCGACGACGACCGATCCGTCGATCGGCGACACCGTTCGGAACACGCGATCCGTCGCCGTCGCGCTCATTCCGGTGTCACGTACGCAGCCGTGAGGCCGCCGTCGACGAGCAGCTCGGCGCCCGTCATATAGGAAGAGTCGTCCGACGCGAGGAAGAGCGCCGCCTTCGCGATCTCCGCGGGCTCGCCGAAGCGGCCCATCGGCACGTGCACGAGCCGGCGATTGCGCTTCGCGTCCGTATCGAGAAAGCTCATGAGGAGCGGCGTCTTGAGGGGGCCGGGGCAGAGCGCGTTGACGCGGATGTTCTCGCGCGCGTGAATGACCGCCAGCTCGCGCGTCATCGCCAGGACGGCGCCCTTGCTCGCCGTGTACGCGATCTGCGGCGTCGCCGCGCCGACTTTCGCAACGAATGACGCCGTGTTGATGATCGATCCTCCGCCGGCGCGGCGCAGGGCGGGAACGCCGTACTTGCAGCCGAGGAACACGCCGCGCGCGTTGATGCGCATCGTCAGCTCCCAGGTGTCCTCGCTGGTCGAGATCGCGTCGTCGTCGGCCGAGTTCATGATGCCGGCATTGTTGAACAGCACGTTCAACCCTCCGAACTCGCGCTCGGCGTGCGCGATCATCGTCTCACTGTCCTTCGCCGAGGAAACGTCGGCGTGGACGTACGACGCGCGGCCGCCCTGACTCTTGATCTGGTCGGCGGTCTTGCGGCCGGCGTCGTCCGCGACGTCGGCGATGACGACCGCCGCGCCTTCGCGCGCGAACAGCAGCGAGGCTTCGCGTCCGATACCGCTGCCGCCGCCGGTGATGAGAGCGACTTTGTTCTCGAGTCTCACGCGTCAGATCCGCTCGAAGTAGCGTTGGATCTCCCAGTCGGTGACGGCCATGTCGTAGGCGCGCTGCTCCGACCGGAAGAAATGGAGATAGTGCTCGACGACGTCGTCGCCGAACGTCTGCTTCGCGAACGTGCTGGCGGCAAACCGATCGGTGGCTTCGGCGAGGGTGTATGGCACGCGGGGCAAATCCTGCGCCGCATAGATATCGCCGCTGAAGTGCTCCGGCGGCTCGATGTGATTGGCGATGCCGTCCAGGCCGGACGCCAGCGAGGCGGCAAACACGAGATACGGATTGCAATCCGCGCCAGCGATCCGGCATTCGATGCGCAAGCCCTCGCCCTCGCCCACGACTCGGAATCCCGCGGTGCGGTTGTCGCGGCTCCACGCCAGACGCGTCGGCGCCCACGAGGCGTCGACGTAGCGTTTATAGGAATTGACCGTCGGCGCGTAGAACACCATCAGCTCCGGTACGCGGGCGATCCATCCGCCGAGGAACCAGCGAAATTCGTCGGAGCAGGCGATGGGGCCGAGCGTCTTGTCGCCGACGAACGCGTTGCGTCCATTCCGCCACAGGCTGAAATGCACGTGACAGCCCGAGCCCGCCTGGTTGGACGCGATCTTCGCCATGAAGGTGACGCTCACACCCATGGAGTCGGCCAGCTCCTTCATGCATTGCTTGAACACGACGTGCCGATCGGCCATCGTGAGCGTTTCGGCATAGCGGACGTTCACCTCGTGTTGCCCGCGGCCAAACTCGCCTTTCGAGTTCTCGATGGGCACGCCGGATTGCTTGAGATGCCGGCGGACCGCGCCGTGAAAATCCTCGGTGCGCGCGCCCTGCATGAGGTGATAATCCTCGAGGTACCAACCCGCCGGCGTGAGCTGACGAAGTCCGGTTTGCGCGACAGTCGCGTAGCTGGTGCGAAACAGATAATGCTCCAACTCGGACGCGGCGACGGTGTCGAAGCCGAGTGCGCGCGCGGCGTCCGTCTGCTTTCGCAGAATGGATCGCGGGGCGATCGCGACGGGTTTGTGCGTCCTCGTGTCGTGCACGTCGCACAACACGAGCGCCGAGCG
>JAICKA010000004.1 GCA_025928185.1 Gemmatimonadaceae bacterium | reverse complement strand
CTCGAGGGCATCGTGCAGGACAAGGCGATGCGCGATGCCGACCTCACCGAGAAGATGGCATTCTTCGAGTGTTACGGCGCGCTCTGCGGAGACAAGGGCGTCGAGCACCTCGACGCGCTGCTCAATGGGAAAGGATTTCTCGGCCGTCGTGAGGATCCGGAAGCTCGAGCCTGCGCAGCCATCGCACTCGGCCGAATCGGAACCTCGAAAGCGGTCGAAGCGCTCCGCAAGGCGGCCAGTGAGAAGGACATTGTCGTGCGGAACGCGGTGAGTCGCGCGTTGCGCGGGTCGGGGTCGGCATGAGTGCGCCACGCGCTTCGCAACCGGCGAGTCCACAGGCTGCGCTCAGCGGCACGGAAGGCTCGCCCGATTCGTACGTCCGGCGCGTCGGGCGCCAGCTGATCTTTGCCGTGTACGGCGCGTTGCGCGCCGTGAAGTTGTACCCGACCGAGAACGCCGCGGTGCAAAAGGCACTCGACGAAGTGACGAATCAGAGTCGGGAGATGCTCTCCACGGAAGGTGAGCTCGAGCTGCGCATGTCCGGCGAATTCATCTTCGTCAATCACACGCGGCTGCGTCTCGATCTCGACAACTTCGCGAGCTTCAGCCATCTCCTCTCGCTTTTTCGCGCGTCCGGTGTGGGGCGGCTGGCGATTGCGCCGAGCGTTACGCCCAAGGATTGGCTGGTGCTGCTCTCGGCGCTGCAGTCGCCGAGCTCGGACGATCCGCCGGAGCGGCTCGTCGCGCTGCTCACACGGCTCGAGGACACCGGCGTGCTCACGTTCACGCTCGAGCCGCCGATCGAGCAGGGCGAGGATACCAAGGAGAAGACGAAGGAACGCGCCAAGCGGACGTACACGCAATCCGTGTCGGCCACGCGCGAGCTGATGACGTCCGTGCGGATGGGCGCGGGGCCGAACATCAAGAAGATCAAGCGCGTCGTGCAGGGAATCGTCGATCAGATTCTCAACGAGGAGACGTCGCTCGTCGGACTGACGACCATTCGCGACTACGACGAGTACACGTTCATGCACAGCGTGAACGTCTGCATCTTCTCTGTCGCGCTGGGCAAGCGCCTCGGGCTGAACAAGATCCAGCTGTACGATCTCGGCATGGCGGCGCTGTTTCACGACATCGGCAAGTCACGCGTGCCGGAGGAAGTGCTGAACAAGACCGGCGCACTGACCGACGAGGAATGGCGGATGATCGCCTCGCATCCGTGGCTCGGCGTGCTCGCGCTGTTCCAGGTGCGCGGTATGCAGGAGCTGCCGTATCGGGCGATCGTGGTGGCGCACGAGCATCACATGAAATGCGATCTCACCGGCTATCCGCGCCACATCCGCCCGCGGCAGATGAGCGTGTACAGCAAGATCGTGGCGATCGCCGACGGCTTCGATGCCGCCACGTCGCGACGCGCCTATCAAACGGTGCCGTTCACACCCGCCCAGGTGATGCAGGAGATGCGCGACAATCCGCGCCGCGGCATGGACCCGGTGATCGTCAAGGCGTTCGTCAACCTCACCGGCATCTATCCCGTCGGAACGCTCGTCGTGCTCGACACGTTCGAGCTGGGGATCGTGCACGCACCGAATCCGCTCCAGGAGATGATGTCGCGGCCGATCGTGCGCATCGTCAGCGACCCGTTCGGCAACATTCAGCATCCCGGCGCGCTGGCCGACCTGGCGGATCGCAACGAAGACGGCACGTTCCAACGCACGATCATCAAGACCGAGAATCCCGATCGCTATGGCATCCGTGTCGGCGACTACTTCCTCTGACCGCATCGCGCGTCGCTTCGCGGAGCTTCGGTCCGGCGGACGTCGCGCACTCGTTCCGTACATCACTGCCGGACATCCCGACGCGCCGCGCACGATCGAGCTGCTGCACGCGCTCGCCGACGCCGGCGCGGACGTGATCGAGCTCGGATTGCCGTTCTCCGATCCAATGGCGGATGGACCGATCATCCAGGCGAGCTCGCAGCGCGCGCTCGAGGGCGGCATGAACTTCGATGCCTTGCTGGAGCTGGTCGCTCGGGCGAACCTCAGCGTGCCGCTCGTCCTGTTCAGCTATCTCAATCCGATCCTCGCCGCAGGATCGGACGCGTTGGAGCGTGCCGCGTCGGCGGGTTTTGATGGTTTGCTCATTACCGACCTGCCGGTCGGCGCCGAGCCGCGCCGGGAGGCGGAGCTGAGCGCCGGACCGCTCGCATTCATCCGTCTCGTCGCACCAACGACGCCGGCGGAGCGTATGCGCGAGATCGCCGCGCACGGCAGCGGATTCGTCTACCTGATCAGCCGCCTCGGCGTGACCGGCGTGCGTGACGAGCTGCCAGCAGAGCTTCCACAAACCGTGAAGCGTCTGCGCGGCGCGACCACGCTGCCGGTATGCGTTGGGTTCGGCGTCTCGCGGCCGGATCAGGCGGCCGCCGTGGCGCGGATCGCCGACGGCGTCGTCGTCGGCAGCGCGATGGTACGCGCCGCCGGTGAGAGCGTGGAGCGGGCTGCGGCGCTCGCGCGCGACTTGCGCGCGGCGATCGACGCCGCCTGAGCACGAGGCTCGCGCATGCGGGAGATCACGCTCAGCGCCATGCGCTTTCATGCGCTCGTCGGCGTGCTGCCGCACGAGCGCGAGCTGCCGCAGCCGATCGACATCGATGTCACGGTGCACGTGACAGACGAGATCGTCCTCGACTATCGCCGCCTGTACGCGGCCGCGGCGAGCGTGATCGCGAGCGCACCAATCGACTATCTCGAGGAGATTGGTGATCGCGTCGCCGCCGCCGCGCTCGCACTGACGCCAGCCGTGCGCAGCGCGCGCGTCGCGGTTCGAAAGCCGCACGTCGCGTTGCCGGGACCACTCGCATACGCGGAAGTCGTCGTGGAACGACGGGCCGAGCCCGACGATGCGTGACGTGGCGTACATCGCGCTGGGATCGAACATCGGCGACCGCGATGCGCATCTCGCCATGGCCCGAGCGGCGATCGCCGCGCTGCCCGAATCGCGCGTGATCGCGGAGTCGTCGATCGAGGAGACGGCGCCGATTGGTCCCGTGGAGCAGCCATCGTTTCTCAATCAGATGATCGCCGTCGAAACGACGCTGGAGCCCCGCGCTCTGCTCGAGCGTCTGCACGCCATCGAAGCGGCGGCGGGGCGCGTGCGCGCCGAGCGATGGGGGCCGCGCACGCTCGATCTCGACATCGTTTGCTTCGACCAACAGACCGTGAGCGAACCGTCGCTCCACGTTCCGCATCCGGAAATTTCGGCGCGGGATTTCTGGCAGCGAGAGCTCGCCGAACTGCGCGGATCGATGCGATGACGGCGATCGCGCACGTTGATCCCGTGCTGCCACCGTGGGCGAAGGTGAGCGACAAACGGCGCCGCCACATCGCCGGTGTCACCTCGTTGCTGGTGCACTGGGCGGATGCGATGCACATAGGACACGACGAGCGCACCGCATGGATCGACGCCGGCCGCTATCACGATGCGCTCAAGGATGCGCCCGACGCCGAGTTGCGCGCGCTCGTGGGAAACGTGTCGTACGAGCCGCAGATGCTGCACGGGCCGGCCGCGGCATCGCGCATGGAGCAGGACGGGGAAGCGCGCTCGAACGTGCTCGCGGCCGTACGATATCACACCGTTGGCTCACCCGACTGGGATCGCACCGGCCGCGCGCTGTACATGGCTGATTTCCTCGAGCCGGGCCGCGGCTTTTCGGCGCGCGACCGCGCATTTCTCGCCGCGCAGGTGCCGCACGATTTCGACGGTGTGTTCCGTCAGGTGGTGCGCGCCCGGCTCGAGTGGTCGCTGCACGAGGGGCACTCGCTCTTTCCCGAAACTGTCGCGCTCTGGAACGAAGTTCGATGAAACGCGGGTGGGTGGTCGTGACGGTGCTCGCCGTAGCGGGTATTGCCGCGGCCGGAATCGCAACGGCCCGCGCCCGGGCGCACCGTGCCGCCATCGCGCGCGATGCGAGTACGCGCGCGCCGTCGGGCGTTCGCATCCGGGTTCAGGTTCTCAACGGCACGACGACCCGCGGCCTGGCGCGCCGAGCCACGATGCTGCTGCGCGACCATGGGTTCGACGTCGTCGACATCGGGACCGTGGCGGCGGGGCAGGACACGACGGTGGTACTCGACCTGTCAGGCCATCCGGACTGGGCGCAGCGCGTGGCGCGAGCGGTGGCTCCCGCGCGGATCACCGTGCGGCCCGATACTTCACGCTACCTGGATATCGCCGTCGTGCTCGGGTCCGCGTGGCGGCCGCCGGCCGAGCCGCTCGACCCGTAACTGTCCGCACGCCGCAGCGATGTCGACGCCGCGGCTCTTGCGAATGGCCACCTCCACGCCGTTGCCGCGCAGCTCGCGCGCAAAGGCGCGAATGCGCTGATCGGAGGTCGGCGAGAAGCCGCGCGCGCCGCCCGGATGCAATGGAATGAGATTCACGAAGGCTCGGCATTCGCGCGCGAGCTGCGCGAGCTGAATCGCGTGCTCTTCGCCGTCGTTCACACCGCCGAGCATCACATACTCGAAGGTGACGCGCCGATCGAACACCTTCGCCGCTTCGATCACATCGGCCAGCGGATACTTGGTATTGATCGGCATCAGCTCGCGGCGCAGTCCGTCGCTCGGGGCGTGAATCGAGATGGCCAGCCGAAACTGCTCCGGGCGTTCGCCGAGCGCGATGATTCCGGGCAGCACGCCCACGGTGGAAATCGTGATGTGCCGCGCGCCGATGCCGAAGCCGCTTGGATCGTTGAGGATCGTCAGCGTGGGATCGACGGCCTTCCAGTTCATGAGTGGTTCGCCCATGCCCATGAAGACGATGTTCGTCACCGCGATCGGCGGATCGAGGAGCCGCATCTCGCGCACCTGGCCGGCAATCTCGGACACCGTGAGGTTGCGACTGAAACCCATTGCGCCGGTGGCGCAGAACGCGCACTGGAGGGCACATCCCGCTTGCGACGAAATGCAAAGCGTGAGGCGGTCGCCGTCGGGAATTGCGACCGTTTCGATCGCCTCGCCATCGTGGAGGCGGAAGAGAAACTTTTCCGTTCCATCGGCCGACCGCTGCCGAGCCGCGATGCCGAGGCGCGGCAGCTCGAACTCCGCGGCCAGGGCGGCCCGCAGTCGCAGCGGCAGCTCGGTCATCGACTGGAAGTCGGGCGCTGGGTTCTGCCACAGTCGGCGCACCACCTGATTCGCGCGGTACGCCGGCTCAGCGGCGGCGGCGAAAAACTCAACCAGTCGCGTGCGGGCTTCGGACGGTAACAGGTCGAGCAGATTGATCACTATGCACCGCCGAAAGTGAAGCACGACATACACTTGAGGATATCGGCGCGGCGCCGTTGGGTCAAGCGAATCCCTATCGCCGTTGCCCGGTGCGGGATAGATTTTCAGAACTGGAATGAACCACCCCACGAAGCGGAACTTGCTTCAGCGCCGGCCTGCGCCGGTTGCCTGCGCCGCGCGCCGTCCTTCGGACGCGAGCCGCTGACGGCGTGTCTCAATCAACCTCGACCGCACACTGGTCCGCTTTGCGCGGTATGCGGAGCCGAGCTGCATCCTCGCCTCTCCCTTGCTGATGAGTACTGACCACCTCGCCACGACCCAACGAACACACCTCTGCGGCGCGTTGCGCGCCACTGACATTGGCAAGCGAGTGCGCCTGGGCGGGTGGGTCCATCGGAGTCGCGACCTCGGGGGGTTGACGTTCGTCGATCTTCGCGATCGTGCAGGCATCGTGCAGGTGTCGTTCGACCCACAGAATTGTCCGGCGGAGGTGTGCGCCGCGGCCGCCGCGCTTGGTCTCGAGAGTGTCGTGCTCGTGGAAGGCGAGGTGGTCGCGCGGCCGGACGCCATGCGAAACCCCGATCTGCCGACCGGCGACATCGAGGTGCGCGCGAGCAGCCTGTCGGTCGTCGGGCCGGCAACGCCGCCGGCGATTCCAGTAGCGCGGGCGCGCAATGAGAATCTCGCGGCGGAGGAGCTGCGATTGCGCCACCGTTTCCTCGATTTGCGGCGACCGGAGCTGCAGGAAAACATCGTGCTGCGGCACCGGCTGATGCAGGTGACGCGGCGCTATCTGAGCGAGCACGGGTTCTTCGAAATCGAAACGCCGGTGCTGACCAAGCCGACGCCGGAAGGCGCGCGGGATTATCTCGTGCCGAGTCGCGTACACCCCGGCGAGTTCTACGCGCTGCCGCAGTCGCCGCAGCTCTATAAGCAATTGCTCATGATCTCCGGCTTCGATCGGTATTTCCAGATCGCCCGGTGTTTTCGCGACGAGGACCTGCGGCAGGACCGCCAGCCGGAGTTCACGCAGATCGACATCGAGGCGTCGTTCGTCGGGGCCGAGGACATCATGCGGCTGAGCGCGGGACTGATCGGCGCGCTGTGGCGCGAAGCCGGGAGCGACGTGCCGTCGACGATTCCGCGCATGACCTACGCGGATGCGATGGAGCGTTTCGGCTCCGACCGGCCGGACACGCGCTACGACCTGGAGATCGTCGACGCGAGCGACGTGTTTCGCGGCGCCGATTTCGCGATCACGCGCGCGGCTCTGGAGGCGGGCGGCCGCGTGCGCGGCATCCGCGTGCCGGGGGGTGCCGCGCTGTCGCGCAAGCAGGTGGACGAGATCGAAGCCGAAGCGAAGAAGGCCGGAGCGCAGGGTCTGCTGCGCGTCAAGATGACCAACGGCGCGCTGGAAGGTCCGATCGCCAAGTTCCTGTCTCCCGATGCGGCGGCACGGCTTGGCCTGTCGGACGGAATGCTCGCGTTGTTCGTCGCCGGGCCGGATCGTGTCTCGAATCCGGCGCTCGACCGCGTTCGGCAGGATGTTGCCCGGCGCATGCAGCTCGTCGATTCGGGCGCCTCGTGCTTTCTATGGGTGACGGATTTCCCGATGTTCGATCGGGATCCGGCAACGGGCGGACTGACTTCGGTACACCACCCGTTCACGTCGCCGCGGCCGGACGATCTGGCGCTGCTCGAGAGCGCGCCGGAACGCGTGCGAGCGCAGGCGTACGATCTCGTGTTCAACGGAACGGAGCTGGGCGGCGGCAGCATTCGCATCAGCGATCCACGCGTGCAGGCGCGCGTCTTTACGCTGTTGGGGATCGACGAGGCCACGGCGCAGGCGCGATTCGGATTTCTGCTCGAGGGTCTGCGCGCGGGTGCGCCGCCGCATGGCGGCATTGCGTTCGGGTTCGATCGCATCGCCATGCAGCTCGCCAACGCCTCGTCGCTGCGCGACGTGATCGCGTTTCCGAAGACCACCGCCGCACGCGCGCTGTTCGAGGGTGCACCGTCGACGGTTCCGGAAGCGGACCTGGCCGATCTGCACATCAGCATCAATGGAGATCATTCGTGAGCGACGGCAGCACGACGCAGAAATTGTCTACCGAGGGCGCCGATCCCCTGACGCTCGCCGGCGTCAATGATGGAAATCTGATCGAGCTCTCGCGGCTCTCCGGCGTGAAGGTGGCGCTCCGCGGCGACACGATGACGCTGGTTGGTCCGCCGGAGCTGGTGGAGCGCGCCGCCAGCATTGCCAATCGGATGATCGAGGCGGCCCGGCAGCGTCGCGACCTGTCGCCCGACGACGTGCTCCGCATGGGCGACATCGTCGACTACGGCGGCGATGGCGACGAGGACGCCGGCCCCGGCAGCAACGGGAACGGAGCGCAGCGCATCGCGCTCCCCGGCGTAGGCAAAGTGGTACAGCCGAAAACGCCCGGTCAGGCCGAGTACCTGCAGAAGATTCACGACAACGACATCGTCGTCGGTATCGGACCGGCGGGCACCGGCAAAACGTATCTGGCGGTCGCCGCCGCGGTGGACGCGCTCAGCCGCAAGCGCGTGCGGCGCATCGTGCTCGCACGGCCGGCCGTCGAAGCGGGCGAGAGTCTCGGCTTCCTGCCTGGCGACATGCAGGCCAAGGTCGACCCGTATCTTCGCCCGCTCTACGACGCGCTGGATGACATGATGCCGTTCGAGCGTGTCCAACGGGCCCTCGAGCAGCGGGTCATCGAGGTGGCGCCGCTCGCGTTCATGCGCGGCCGCACGCTCGGCGACGCCTTCGTCATCGTGGACGAAGCGCAGAATGCGACGACGATGCAGATGAAGATGGTGTTGACTCGACTCGGCGTGAACTCGAAGATGATCATCACCGGCGACAAGACGCAGGTGGATCTGCCGAAGAGTGCCGACTCGGGTCTGATGCAGGTCGAGCGAATTCTTCCCGGCATCGAGGGAATCGCGTTCCATTATTTCACCGAGACCGATGTCGTGCGCCATCGTCTGGTTCGCGACATCGTGCGCGCCTACGCCGCTGATGCGGGGGAATGACGGCGCGTGACGGGCATCGGGCGAGCGGCCAGCGGCGCACCATCGGTCCCGCGCCTCGGGCGGGAGACGTTGTCGTTCCATGCGCTCCGGCTCGGCCTGGCGCTTGGCCTCGCCATATTGACCTATCTGCTGTTTCCCGCCTCGCCGGCGATCGACTTCCCGGTGTACGAGGTGGGCTCGGTGGCGAGCGACAACGTCATTGCGCCGTTCGCATTCAGAGTTCTGAAAACACCGGCCGAACTCGAGCAGGAACGTGATGCCGTCGTTCGCGGAGTCGAACCGGTGTTCGACTTCGTGCCCGCGGCGCTCGACAGCGCGCGACAGACGCTGACGGGATTCGCCGCCGCGATCGATCAGGCCGCCACATCGCGATCGCCGTCGCCGGTCACGGCCATTCAGAAGGCGGCGTTGAGCTGGGGAATCGGCCTGGGTCCATCGCAGGCGGCGTATCTCGCCTCGGCGCAGCGGCGGAGCGCGCTGTTCGGTGCCGTAACGCGGGTGTTCGATCGGTGGCTCAGCGCCGGCGTGGCTAGCTCCGGCGCGCTCGACTCGGTGCATGGCGAGATCGTCGTGCGCTCGGGCGGTGAGGACCACCGCATGCCCGCGGACAGCGTGTCGACGTTCAACATGCTGATGACGCGTGCCCGGCTGATCCATCCCGATCCAAGCTCGCCGGTCGGCGACTCGTTGTACACGCGGCTGCTCGCCAGCTTCTTTCACCCGACGATCGTACCGGACCGCGCGACGACGGAGCTGCGGCAGGCCGACGTGCGGCAGTCGATCCCCGAGGCGAAGTACGAAGTGCAGGCGGGCGAGAAGATCATCGGCGCAAACGAGGTCGTCGGCCGCGAACAGAACGAGAAGCTGCGCGCACTGCACGACGCGGTCGACAAGTATCGCGGATCGTCGCGCGGCGCGCGGCGCATCGTCGGCTCGATCCTTTTCGATTTTCTGCTGATCGCGCTGCTCGGCGTCGCAGTGGTCGCGTTCCGACCGGCGGTCTACGCCAACCTTCGATGGCTCCTGCTCGTGGCGATGGTCACCGCGCTCGTGCTCATCGGAGGCGCGATCGTCGCGCAGGTCCATCCCGTCCATCCCGAGCTCGTTCCGGTCGCTCTCGCCGCCGTGTTGTTGAGCGCATTGTTCGATCAGCGCATCAGCCTCATCGCGGCCATGATCCTCGCCACGCTCGTTGCAGGGCAGAGCGTGTTCCGCGGCACGAACGCGTTGTTCATCAACCTCGTCGGCGGCATGGCGGCGGCAATGACCGTCGGCGAGATCCGGCGACGCAACCAGACCTACCGCTGGATCCTCGCCGTTGGTGCGGCGTATCTGATCACCGCGGCGGCGATCGGACTCACGCTCGATCTGCCGGGACGCGAGATCGTCGTGTCGGCCGGCTTCGGCGTCGTGAACGCGCTCGGGTCGGTCCTCGTCGCCGTGCTGCTCCTGCCGATGGCCGAAGCGTTCACCGGGATCGAAACGGACCTGACGCTGCTCGAGTGGTCGGATCTGAACCGCCCGCTGATGCAGCGACTCAGCCTCGAGGCGCCGGGCACGTACGCGCACACGATCGCCATCGCCAATCTCGCCGAGGCAGCGTGCCGCGCCATCGGTGCCAACGCGCTGCTCGCGCGGGTCGGCGCCTACTATCACGATATTGGAAAGCTCGCGCGCCCGCAGTACTTCGTGGAGAATCAGGCGAAGGGCCGCAATCCGCACGACGCGTTGCAACCTGGCGCGAGTGCGCAGATCATCCGCGACCACGTGGGTGCGGGTCTCGAGCTTGCCGAAGCGTACAAGCTGCCGCACGCGTTGCGCGCCTTCATCACCGAGCATCACGGCACGGGCACGATCAGCTACTTCTACGACAAGGCGCGCCGTGACGAACCGAAGCTCACCGACTCGGCGGAGTACCGCTATCCCGGTCCGCTACCGCAGCGCGCCGAAACCGCCGTCGTCATGCTCGCCGACGGCATCGAGGCGGCGACGCGCGTCCTGCACGAGCCGACGCCTGACAAGATCCGCGAAGTCGTCGACCACATCGTGAAGCAGCGCACGGAACAAGGACAACTTTCCCGCGCGCCGCTCACCCTCGCGCAGCTCGAGGTGATCAAGGAAGAGCTCGCGCGCGTGCTCGTCGGCATGTATCACAATCGCATCGACTATCCGGCGACGAGTGGCGGCGTGACCTCGGCGTTCGCCTCCGCATGAGCCTGGACGTCGACGTGTCGCTCGACGGCGCGCGGTCACCGCTCGCGTCAGCGCGGGTCGCGCAGATTGCGCGCGATGTACTGCGGGCCGAACGCGTGCGCAACGCACTGCTCTCGATCGCGTTCGTTGCGCGCCCGGCGATCGCGCGTATCAATCGGCGCCATCTCGGCCACTCGGGTGCGACCGACGTGATTTCGTTCGGGTTCACGCGCGCCACGAGCGCCGATCCGGTGATCGGAGATATCTACATCTGCCCCGACGTTGCGCGCACGAATGCGCGGAGCCGCTCCGTTGGGGTACGCGAGGAGATCGCGCGGCTCGTCGTCCATGGCGTGCTGCACGTGCTCGGCTACGACCATCCGGACGATGCATCGCGCGAGAAGTCCGACATGTGGCGCCGACAGGAACGATTGCTTCGCCGGCTCGGGCCGGGCGCTCGACGATGACCGACCTCGCGGCACTGATCTTCGGCGCGGTCGCGGCGCTCCTGGCCGCCATCTTCTCGACGGCGGATAGCGCGCTCCTCGCGTTCCATGCGTCGGAGGCGTCCGCGCCATCGGATGCCGCATTCGCCGAGCGTGAGCGACGTCATCGCGCACTCTCGATGGCTCGTGTGCTCGCCTACATCGCCGCGGGCGCTTCGCTGGCCGAACCACTGCACCTGTCCGAGCTGAGCATCGTTCCGCGCATCATCGCGGCGGCGGCGGCGGCGATCCTCGTCTGCATCGTCGCCGAGGGGCTGGGTCGCGCGATCGGCTACACCAATCCGATCGTCGCGCACAAGCGACTCGCGCCGGTCGTGCAGCTCGTCGACACCGTGCTCCGACCGGCGGTTGCGCTCGGCGCCGCCATCGAACGTACGCTGCACGCGATCATTCCGGCGACGCCGGCGAACGCCGACGAACGCGAAACCTCCGCCGAACAGTTTCTCGAGGTCGTCACCGCCGAGGCCGACGTCTCGTCGGCCGAAGAAGAATTGATCCACGGCGTGTTCTCGATGGGCGACACGGAGGTGCAGGAGATCATGCTGCCACGCGTCGACATCGTGGGCATCGATGCCGACACCCACTGGTCGGAGGTGCTCGATCGCATCCGCAGCTCGGAGCACGCGCGCTTTCCGGTGTTTCGCGAGACGCTGGACGAGGTCGTCGGAATCCTGTACGCCAAGGACGTGCTGCCGGCGATCGTCGCCGACGAGGAGCCGGCGAACGGCTGGTTATCGTTGATACGGCCGCCGTCGTTCATCCCGATCTCCAAGCGTATCGATGAGCAGCTGCGCGCATTTCAAGCGAGCCGCACGCACATCGCCATCGTCAGCGATGAATACGGCGGCACCGCCGGCCTCGTGACCATCGAGGACATTCTCGAGGAGATCGTCGGCGAGATCCGCGACGAGTACGACGTCGAGGAGCCGGAGGTCAGACAGGAAGGCTCGACGCGCTATTGGGTCGCCGGCCGCGTGTCCGTCGACGAGCTGTGCGAGCTGCTCGGCGTCGACCTCGCGGTGGAAAACGTCACGACCGTCGGCGGGTTGGTCTACGACTTGTTCGGTCGGGTCCCGAGATCCGGCGAGTCGCTGAGCCATGCCGGGTTCCGGATCGTCGTGGAGCGCGTGCGCGGCCGTCGCATCGAACGCGTGTACTTCGAGCGGCTGCCCGCGATGAACGGCTCCGCCGACCGAACGTCGCACGAGGCGACGCACGGATGAGACTCAGTCTCCCGCTGATCATCGCGCTCATCATCGTTGCGTGTCTCACCGCGGGAAGCATGGCCGTGCGCTCCGTCAGCCGCATCTGGCTGCGACACTGGGCCGAACGCCAGCTCCGCGGCGCCGCGGCGGCGATCACCTATCTCGAACGACCACACCGGCTGCTGACAGCCGCGAACGCCGGCGTTGCGCTCACGCTGCTCGTCGCCGGCATGGCGATCGGCAGCGCGCGCCAGGGAATGGCGACGGTCTGGCAGTCGCTCATCTTCGCCGGCTTCGTGGTCGTGCTCGGCCAGCTCGTGCCGCGCGCGCTCGCACGACGATGGCCGGCCGTCGTCGCACCGCTCGTACTCTCGCTGTTGCGGCTCACCGATGTTATCACCTCGCCGATTCTCGCGACGGGGCGAGGCGTCGCAAGCCTGTTCGTCCACGCGCGGGCCGATACGACGGAGTCCGCCGAACGCGATCCGATTCAGGATCTCCTACGCGAAGGGCAGCTCGAGGGCGTCGGCGAGCGCGAAGAGATCGCGATCATCAGCGGCGTCGTCGAGTTCAGCGAAAAGATCGTACGCGAGGTCATGACGCCACGGTCGGACATTTTTGCGCTCCCGGATGGGGTCGATCCGCACGAGCTGGCGCGACAGATTGCGCAATCGAGGTACAGCCGCGTTCCGATCTACCACGGCACCCTCGACAACATCACCGGAATGGTCCACGCGTTCGACGTGATCAAGGCGCGAGGCGACTCGCCGGAGCGCCTGCGCCCCGTGGCGTTCGCCGCTCCCGACGCTCCCTGTAACGAACTACTGTTCCGCATGCTTCGTGAACGCCTGCACCTCGCGATCGTACGTGACGCATCCGGCCGGACCAATGGGCTGGTCACGCTCGAGGATCTGCTGGAGGAGCTGGTCGGCGACATTCGCGACGAGCACGACGAGCCCGAACCACCACGACCGGCCGCTGCGTGAGCTCACTGTCCGAACGCGACCGCACGCTGCTCGAACAGTTCGACGCGGGCCGTCCGGCGGCGCTGGCGCGCGCCGTGAGCATTGTCGAAAATCATCGCCCGGGCTTCGACGAGCTGCTCGCGCGGCTCCAATCCCGCATTGGGCGCGGACGCCGCATCGGGATCACGGGACCGCCGGGCGCGGGCAAGAGCACGCTGACGACGCATCTCGCCGCGGCATACCGTCGTGAGGGACTCCGCGTCGGCATCGTCGCAGTGGACCCGACCTCGCCGTTCACCGGCGGCGCCTTGCTCGGAGATCGCATTCGCATGGAAGCGATCGCGCTCGACCCGGGCGTGTTCATCCGATCGATGGCCACTCGCGGCTCACTCGGCGGACTGGCCGCGGCGACGCGCGAGGTGAGCGACGTGCTCGACGCATTCGGCCTCGATCGAATTCTCATCGAAACGGTGGGCGTGGGCCAGAGTGAGCTCGACATCGCCCGCACCGCCGACTCGAGCCTCGTGGTGCTGGTACCGGAATCCGGCGACTCGATTCAGACGCTCAAGGCCGGCCTCATGGAGATCGCAGATCTGTTCGCCGTGAACAAGGCGGACCGTCCCGGCGCCGATCGATTGCGCAACGAGATCGAGCTGATGCTCGGGCTGCGGAATGGCGCCACCCTCAAGAACGTGCCAGCGCATCACGGCGTCGAACTGCGCCGCCCGATGACGAAGGAAGAACAGTTCGCAATGAACCCCGGCCGTGCGGCGCGTGCCGCCGCAAAAGCGTCCGATCCCGAGCACTGGACGCCGCCCGTTCTGCGCACGGTTGCTGCACAGGGGGAAGGCATCGACGAGCTGCTCGGCGCGCTCGACCGGCATTTCAATTATCTTGAACGGAGCGGCACACTCGTCGAGCGGCGGCGCAACCGGTTGCGCGACCGGGTCGTCGATGTGGTGGAAGATCGCGTCAGGCGCCGGCTGTGGCGCGATCCCGATACGACTCGATGGCTCGATGAGCAGATGCCGGCGCTCGAAGCCGGCGCGACGAATCCGTTCGCGGTGGCGGACGCGCTGCTCGCCCGAAGTGGTGACCTCCTGACCCGGAGCAATGAATGACCTCGACGCGAGATTTCACCGAACCGCAATCGGACGAGCGCGCGGAGCTCGAGCGACTCCGTCGCGAGCTGGCCGAGTGGCGTGCGCGTTACGAGCGCGGCGAGCTGCGCGATGTCGCGTTCACCAATTCGGCAAAGGAAGTCGAACCGCTGTATACCGCACTCGATGTCGATCCGCAGACGGCGGAGACGCTCGGCGTGCCCGGCACGTATCCGTTCACGCGCGGCATTCATCCGACGGGCTACCGCGGCAAGCTGTGGACGATGCGTCAGTTCGCCGGCTTCGGCAGCGCACGCGACACGAACGAGCGGTTCAAGTTCCTGCTCGATCACGGACAAACGGGTCTGTCGACCGCGTTCGATTTCCCGACGCTGATGGGCTACGACTCGGATCATCCGCGATCCGAAGGTGAGGTAGGGAAGACCGGTGTGGCGATCTCGAGCCTCGCCGACATGGAAGTGCTGTTCGACGGCATTCCGCTCGATCAGGTCTCGACGTCGATGACGATCAACGGGCCGGCGATCATTCTATGGGCGTTCTACGTCGCCGCGGCAGAGCGGCAAGGCGTGTCGTCCGACAAGCTGCGCGGCACGATCCAGAACGACATTTTGAAGGAGTACATGGCGCAGCACGCGTGGTGCTTTCCGATCGAGCCCGCGCTCCGCCTGATCGTCGACTGCTTCGAGTGGGGCGCGAAGCACGCGCCGCTCTGGAACACGATCTCCATCTCCGGCTACCACATTCGCGAAGCCGGGTCGACGGCCGCGCAGGAATTGGCGTTCACGCTCGCTGATGGCTTCACGTACGTCGAGCGCGGACAGCAGCGCGGTCTCGACGTCGACGATTTCGCGCCGCGCCTGTCGTTCTTCTGGGACATTCACAACGATTTCTTCGAGGAGATCGCCAAGCTGCGCGCGGCGCGGCGGATCTGGGCGCGCCACATGAAGGAACGCTACGGCGCTCGCAATCCGCGCTCCTGGGTCATGCGCTTCCACTCGCAAACGGCCGGCGTAACGCTCACGGCGCAGCAGCCGATGAACAACGTCGTGCGCGTCGCGTACCAGGCGATGGCCGCCGTGCTCGGCGGCACGCAGTCGCTGCACACCAATTCGATGGACGAGACGCTCGCGTTGCCCACGGAAGACGCGGTACAGGTGGCGTTGCGCACGCAGCAGGTGCTCGCGTACGAGACGGGTGTTCCCAACGTCATCGATCCGCTGGGCGGTTCGTACTATATCGAAGCGCTGACCGATCAGCTCGAGCGCGAAGCGGAAGCACTGTTCGAGGAGATCGACGCCGTCGGCGGCGTGGTGCGCGGTCTCGAGACGGGTTGGTTCCAACGCAAGATCTCTGAAGCGGCGTCACGCCAGCAATGGGAAATCGAGCAGCACCGGCGCCTGATCGTCGGCGTGAATGAATTCGCCACTGATGAACCGGAGCTGACGATTCCGCTGCTCAAGGTCGGCGAAGACACGGAGCGTTCGCAGCGCGAACGACTCGCGAAGCTGCGCACCGAGCGCGATGCAGCGGCGTGTACCGCGGCACTCGACCGGCTGCGCGCCGCGGCGCGTGGAACGGAGAACGTGTTTCCGCACATTCTCGACTGCGCACGCCGCTACTGCACGCTGTACGAGATTCGCGCCGCGCTCGAGGACGTATTCGGCGCGTATCGCGAGCCCGTCTTCTTCTGATCCAAGAGGCCGTGGCGGGAGGTCCTCGCAGGCGTACGTCGCCGGAGTGGTGGCAGACGTATTTCGACGCACAGTATCTGCTTGAGTACGAGCCGCTGTTCCGCCTCGAGCAGGATCGCCGCGAAGTGGCGCGGCTGATGGAGCTGATCGGCGCGCCGTCCGGATCGCGCGTGCTGGACGTGCCGTGCGGGCAGGGCCGGCACGCGCATCTGCTCGCCGAGGCGGGCTTCGATGTCGATGGACTGGATTACTCCGCGGACCTGCTCGCCGTGGCGAAACGACGCGGCACGAGCTCGCGATTGCGCTACACGCGCGGCGACATGCGGCGACTTCCGGCGCGATGGACGGGACGCTTCGACGTGGTGCTCAACCTGTTCACGTCGTTCGGGTTTTTTGCCGAACCATCAGACGATAGGCGCGCGATCGCCGAGTTCGCGCGCGTGCTCGCACCGGGTGGAACGCTGGTCTGGCACGGCGGCGATCGGGATGGCGTCATGGCGCGCTTTCTCGCACGCGACTGGTGGCGGACGCGCGATGGGACGCTCGTGGCGCAGGAGCGGCAGTTCGACGCGCTCTCCGGCGTGTTGACCGTGTCGTCGGTGTGGTCGGGGCGGCGCGCGCACGGTGCACGCGAGCACACGATCCGGCTCTACACGCCGACGCGGCTGGCCGAGCTCTGTGCCGACGTGGGGCTCATCGTCGAGCAGGCGTACGATGGCTTCACGCCGATGCCGCTCACGCGCCGCTCGAGCGAGATGCTGCTCGTCGCGCGCAAGGATGTTGCATACTCATCGCGCCGGCGTACGCGCGCGCGCACCAAGCTCCCGACGCCCGGCGGCCGCGACTAGCTTTTCACACGCACCCTGTCCTTTCTCCACACTCCACTCTCCTCTCTGCTACATGCGCCCGATTCGCGTGCTGGTCGCCAAACCCGGACTCGATGGCCACGACCGTGGGGCCAAGGTCGTTGCCGCGGCGCTCCGCGACGCGGGGATGGAAGTGATCTACACGGGTCTGCATCAAACGCCCGAGATGATCGCGTCGGCCGCCGTGCAGGAGGACGTCGACGTCGTCGGCCTCTCGATACTCAGCGGTGCGCACATGACGTTGTTCCCGCGCGTGCACGATCTGCTTCGGGAGCAGGGTCGTGACGATATTCTCATCACCGGCGGCGGGATCATTCCGAAGGAAGACATGGATGCGCTGCGGTCCCAGGGCGTCGGCAAGCTGTTCGGTCCCGGCACGCCGACCACGGAGCTGATCGATTACATCCGGGAGTGGTTCGAGGAACGCGAGCGGCAGCACGCGTGAGCACGCGCCTACGCACGCTCGCCGACGAGCTGCGCACGCTCGAGGAGCGGCTGCGGCAGGGCGGTGGGTCGGACAAGATCGCGCGCCAGCACAAGCAGGGAAAGCTCACGGCACGTGAACGCATCGCGCGGCTGTGCGATACCGGCACGCGGTTCGTCGAGGTCGGGCTGCTCATGGCATACGACCAATACGACGGCCAGGCTCCGGCCGCCGGCGTCGTCACAGGAATGGGATCCGTCGCCGGGCGCGATGTGGTCATCGTCGCCAACGACGCGACGGTGAAAGCGGGTTCGTGGTGGCCGGAAACGATCAAGAAGATGCTGCGCGCGCAGGAGATCGCGATGCGCTGCCGCATTCCGATTCTCTATCTCGTCGACTCTTCCGGCGTGAATCTGCCCTATCAGGGCGGCGTGTTTCCGGGCCAATACGGCGCGAGCCGCCTGTTCTATTACAATTCCATCATGCGCCGCTATTTGCGGATTCCGCAGATTGCCGCCGTGATGGGACCGTGCATCGCCGGCGGTGCGTATCTGCCGGCACTGTCCGACGTGATCGTGATGGTGAAAGGGACGTCGTTCATGGGCCTTGGCGGCCCGAATCTCGTCAAGGGCGCCACTGGCCAGACGATCGACGCCGAAACGCTCGGCGGCGCGACCACGCACACGGAGATCAGCGCGGTCGCGCACTACGCCGCGGACGACGACGACGCATGCATCGCGAAGCTCCGCGACCTCGTCGCGATGCTGCCGCCCGAACGTGAGGTCGCGCACTCGGCGGCCGCGCCGGACGATGAGGGCAGCGCGCAGTCGGAAGCATTGTACGACCTGCTCCCGGCCGACCACCGCATGTCGTACGACATGCACGCGCTGCTCGGTGCGATCGTCGATGACGGCAAGCTCGAGGAATTCCAGAGCGGCCTGGCCCGCGAAATGATCTGCGGCGACGCTCACATCCGAGGAATTCCAATCGGTGTGATCGCCAATCAGCGCGGGCTGATCAAGGGACGCGCGGGTGAGCGGCCGCGGTTTGGCGGCATCGTCTACACGGAAAGCGCGGAGAAGGTCGCCTATTATATCGAGCGCTGCGATCGCGAGCGGATTCCGCTGCTGTTCGTGCAGGACGTCTCTGGGTTCATGGTTGGGCCGGACGCCGAGCACGAGGGAATCATTCGTGCCGGCGCGCGATTCGTCGAGGCGATGGCCACCGCGCGCGTGCCGAAGATCGTGCTCACCGTGAACCACGCGTCCGGCGCCGGCTACTACGCAATGGCGGGCCAGGGGTTCGATCCCGACTTCATCTTCAGCTGGCCCACCGGGCGCATGGCCGTCATGGAAGGCGAAGCGGCCGTGCAAGCGGTGCACGGGCCGGCGATCGAAGCCGCCCGCGCGAAAAAGACCGAGGTGCCGCCTGACGTCGCCGCGTCGATCGAGGAGATGCGCGCCGATTACGAGCGCGAGCTGGACGCACGCTACGCCGGCGCGCGCGGATTCATCGATGCCATCGTCTACCCGGAGGACACGCGCGACGTGCTGGCCATCGCGCTCCGCGCCGCGCTCCAGAACCCCGGTCCGCACCTTGGCGCGTTCGTTCTACCTGCACACGTTGCCGAGGCATGAGCACACGGACTGGAGGGGAAGGCAGCGGGCGCATCGTGCGTGTCGCGTCCGGCCAGGGCTTCTGGGGCGACTGGCTCGAGGCGCCGCGGCGACAGGCCGAAGGCGGACCGATCGATTACCTGATGCTCGATTATCTGGCCGAAGTCACGATGAGCATTCTGCAAAAGCAGAAGGAGCGTGACCCGGCCATGGGCTACGCGCGCGATTTCATCGGTGCCGTCGAGAGCGTGCTGCCGGCGGTCGCCGAGCGCGGCGTCCGCATCATCGCCAACGCCGGCGGCGTCAACCCTCGTGCGTGCGCGGCCGCCGTGCGCGCCGTCGCACAAAAGCACAACGTCTCCGATCGCGTCCGCATTGGCGTGGTCACCGGCGACGACCTGCTGCCGCGGCTCGACGCATTGATCGCGAGCGGCCATCCGCTCGCCAACATGGAAACGGGCGAGCCGCTGTCCACGGTACGCGACCGCGTGCTGTCGGCCAACGCGTACATCGGCTCGGTGCCGATCGTCGAAGCGCTGGCGCGCGGCGCGAACATCGTCATCACCGGCCGCTCGACCGACACGGCGCTCACCATGGCGCCGCTCCGCCACGAGTTCGGCTGGGCGGCCGACGACTGGAACCGCCTCGCCGCGGGAATTGTCGCGGGCCACATCATCGAATGCGGCGCGCAGTGCTCCGGCGGCAACTGTCTCGCGGATTGGAAGACCATCCCCGATCTCGCCAACGTCGGCTATCCGATCGTCGAAGGCCGCGCGGATGGCACGTTCGTGATCGCCAAGCACCCGAACACCGGCGGCCGCATTTCAGTCGCCTCCGTAAGCGAACAGCTCGTGTATGAGATGGGCGATCCGAAATCATACATCACACCCGACGTCATCGCCGATTTCACATCGATTCATCTCGAGCAGGACGGGCCCGATCGCGTTCGCGTGTTCGGCATCACCGGTGGGCCGCCGACGGACAAGTTGAAGGTCTCGATCGCCTATCGCGCCGGCTTCAAGGCAGTGGGCACGCTCGTGTATGCGTGGCCCGACGCGCTTGCGAAAGCACAGCTCGCCGATCGCGTCCTCCGCGAGCGGCTCGACAACCTCGGTCTCCGGTTTGATCATATTCTCACGGAATTCGTCGGCGTGTCGGCGACGCACGGCCATCTCGCCGGCGAGCCGCACGATCCACCCGAAGTCCAGCTCCGAATCGGCGTGCGCGGCGCTGATCGCGCGTCGGTCGAGCGATTCACGCGGGAGATCGCGCCGCTGGTGCTCAATGGACCGCCGAGCGTCACGGGATTCGCCGGCGGCCGGCCGAAGGTGGAGGAGATCGTCGCCTACTGGCCGGCGTTGATCGACAAGACGCAGGTGCAGACCGTGGTGGAGGTGCTCGCATGAAGGTTCGGCTGGTTGACATCGCGCATGCGCGCTCCGGCGACAAGGGCGACACGGCCAACGTCGGCGTGATCGCGCTCGAGCCGCGCTGGTATCCAATCCTCGCGCGACATCTCACGCTCGACCGGGTGCGCGAGCACTTTCGCGGCGAGATCGACGGCCCGGTCGAACGATACGAGCTTCCGAATTTGAACGCGCTGAACTTCCTGCTGCACGGTGCGCTCGACGGCGGCGGCACGCTCTCGCTCAAGACGGACGCGCAGGGCAAGGTGTACTCGACCGCCATGCTGCGCATGGTGCTCGACGTGCCCGACGGAGAGGCGCGGGCAGTCGAGCTGCCTGGTGTGACGTCGAGCCCGGCGTTCACCCGTTCGCCCAAGGAGTGACGTGAACCGCCGGACGGAGATCCAGCTCGCGCTGCTGGTGATCGGTCTCATTGCCTGGGGGTACGGGGAGCGCGTCGATGATCAGCGGCTGCGCTACGTCGGTATTGGATTCTTTGCCGCCGCATTCCTGCTCAGAATCTTCAAGCGGAAGGACGTCTCACCGTCGTAAGCCCGTTATATTTCATGGCTTATGGCACAGCGCAACATCCCGGAGCTCCTCGCGCCAGCCGGCTCGCTCGAGGCGGTCCGCGCGGCCGTGGCCAATGGCGCCGATTCGGTCTACCTCGGTGCCGCGCGCTTCAACGCCCGCGACGAAGGCGCGCAACTCACGCTCGAGGAGTTGGGTGAAGCCTGCCGCATCGCCCACGAACGCGGCCGGCGCATCTACCTGACACTCAACGTCCTCATCAAGCCCGCCGAGCTGGTCGACGCCTTGATGCTGCTCGGGGAAGCCGTCGACCTCGGCATCGACGCCGTGATCGTCCAGGACCTTGGACTGGTCCGATTGATTCAGCGGCTGTATCGGGATCTGGAGATCCACGGATCGACCCAGATGACAGTGCACGACGCCAACGGCGCCGCTGTCGTCCGCGAGCTTGGTGTCGATCGCGTGGTGCTGGCGCGCGAGAATACGCTGGACGACATCCGCGCCATCCGCTCGGCCGTGCCCGAGCTCGGGCTCGAGACCTTCGTGCACGGCGCGCTCTGCATCTCGTACTCGGGCCAGTGCTACATGTCCGGCCTGATCTCCGAGCGCAGCGCGAACCGCGGGTCGTGCGCGCAGTCGTGCCGCAAGGACTACGTCCTTACCGACCTCTCGTCAGGCGAAGAGCTCGATCGCGGATACCTCATCTCGACACGCGACCTCGGTGCGTTCGAGCACCTCGCCGAGATCGCGGACGCCGGTGTCGCCTGTCTCAAGGTGGAGGGCCGCAAGAAGCGGCCGGAGTACGTGGCGACCGTCACGAAATCCTATCGAGAGTTTCTGGATGGCGTCGAGCGCGGCACGTTTACACCGCCGAGCGACGCCGAAACGCGGCCGCTCGTCCAGATCTACAGCCGCGGCTTTACGGGCGGCATGTACGGCGGTCGCGCGGGCCGGGAATACGTCACCCGCACGCAGCCGGACAATCGCGGCGTGGTGCTTGGCACCGTCGTTGGTTCGGCCGCGGGCGAGTTGATCATCGAGGTGACGTCGCCTGTTCACGTTGGCGACGGACTTGGATTCGAGTCGCCGGATGGTGTGGGCGGCCCGAGCATCGGGTTCAGCGTGTCCGGTGTGCGCACGCTCGAAGCACACTCCGGCTTGCGCCAGGCGATCGAGACGCGAAAGTCGGTTCCACCCCGCTGGCGCGTCATCCGCACGTCGGATGCGCAACTGCTCGAGCGCGCGCGCGCCAGCTACGCAGCGTTGCCGGCGGACGTCCGGGCCAGAAGGTCGCGGCTGGACGTTCGCCTGTTCGGCGCGGCGGGTACGCCGCTCAAGGCGGTGTTCACGAGCGACGGCGAAGAGGTCACGGTTCGCAGCGAGATCACGCTCGCACCGGCCAGCAAGCGCCCGCTCGACGCGACGATGTTGCGCGAGCAGTTCGGCCGCCTGGGTGACACGCCGTTCGTACTCGGCGCAGTCGACGTCGCCGCGCTGGCGACAGGCTTGTTCCTGCCGGTGAGCGAGCAGAATCACCTCCGCCAGCAAGCTACGGAGCAGTTGATGACGCGACGCGACTGGGCGCGACACGCGCTCCTCGCGGAGCGGCAATCGCGAATCGAGCAGGCGGTGCGGGACGTTCGCGCCGCCACACCGACCGCCAGTGGCACCGGTGCGCCGTTCGCGTTGACCGCGCACGTCTATCGTCTCGAGGATGCGGAGGCCGCCGCCGACGCCGGCGCGACCGAGATCTGTTTCGATCCGTTTCTTCGGCATCCGGCGCCGCCGTTGGCGCGTATTCGCGCGCTCCGCGAGTCGCTCGCCAGGCGTGGCGTGGCATTGCGGCTGCGCACGCCCACGGTCGTACGACCGGAAGAACGTGAGAGTATTCAAAAGTGGCTCGACCTGGGGCTGCCAATACTCAGCGGCCATCTCGGCCTGGTGGCCGAACTGGCGCGCGCCGGTCGCGACGTGATCGCCGATTATGCGGTGAACGTGTTCAACGCGCATACGGCGGCAGAAGTCTTCCGGCTCGGCGCGCATCGCATCGTCGCATCCATCGAGCTCACGACGGACGAGCTGACACAACTCGTCGCTCCGTGGGATGGCGAGCCGTTCGATGTACTGCTCTACGGCCGGCCGGAGGGCATGACGATCGAGCACTGCGTGTTGTCGGCGGCGTTCGATCGCGAACCGACCACCTGCCGCGATCTGTGCGTCAAGCTTCACACCAACGTCGAGCTCACCGATCCGTCGGGCTACGCGTTTCCAGTGGCGACGGACGCGGCATGCCGCAACCGATTGCTGCACTCGCGTCCCATCGACGGTTCCGAGTTCATGCCGTCGCTCTGGCGAGCCGGCATTCGCGGATACCACGCCTTGTTCAACGTGCCGGGCGACGACGTTCAGGCGATCGTCGGCGGATATCGCGCGGCACTGGATGCGCTGGCCGGAGGGGCTCGGCCGGACCCGGACGGCGTGCGGCGCACCCTCGGCACGAAATTCACCCGCGGGCATTTTGCCCGTGCGGTGTAATGGTTCGACTGGCGTCCGGAGGATGCGGTACGCCTGCGGCGGACCAGGCACGTTGAGCGTATGACGACAACACAGACGCTCGACGACGCGCGCGCCGCGTTGCGCGAGCACTTCGGCTATCCGGCATTCCGTCCAGGGCAGGAGGCCGCGGTCACGTCCGTGCTGGCGGGCCGCGACACGCTGGTCGTGCTGCCGACCGGCGGCGGCAAGTCGCTGTGCTATCAGGTGCCGGCGCTCATGCTGCCGAAGCTCACCGTGGTGATCTCGCCGCTCATCTCGCTAATGAAGGACCAGGTGGATGCGCTCGAAGCGCGCGGACTCCCGGCAACGTTCGTCAATAGCACGCTGTCATCGTCACAGATCTCTGATCGGCTGGCGCGCGCCATTCGAGGCGACGTGAAGCTGCTGTACGTCGCACCGGAGCGGTTCGATGCCGGCACGACGGCGGAGCGCCTGCGCGACGCCGGCGTGTCGCTGCTCGCGGTGGACGAAGCGCACTGCATCAGCGAATGGGGACACGATTTTCGGCCGAGCTACCTGCGCATCGCGCAGGTGCGCGAAAAGCTCGGCATGCCGCCCACCGTCGCCCTCACCGCCACGGCGACGCCGCACGTCCGCACGGACATCGTTGCGCAGCTCAAGCTCGACTCGCCGACGACGATCATCACCGGCTTCGATCGCACGAATCTGTCGTATCACGTGCTGCCAGTGCGCACCGACCGCGAGAAGGATGACGCGCTCGTCCACCTGCTGCGCACGAGCGACGGGCTCGCGGTGGTCTACGCCGCTACGCGCAAGGCGGTTGAGCGGATCGCCATGCTGCTCGATCGTGCACGCATTCCGGCAGCCGCGTACCACGCCGGCCTGGACGACGAGCGGCGACACGCCGTACAGGACGCGTTCATGGGCGAGAAGGTGCGCGCCATCGTCGCGACGAACGCCTTCGGTATGGGCATCGACAAGCCGAACGTGCGCCTCGTGATTCACTACGCAATGCCCGGCACGCTCGAGGCCTATTACCAGGAAGCCGGCCGCGCCGGCCGGGATGGTCAGCCGGCCGCGTGTTACCTGCTGCACGCCTTTCCGGACCGCTTCACGCACGAGTTCTTCATCAAGGGCGCGTATCCCGAGCGCTCGACGGTCGAAGAGGTGTACGGGGTTCTGCAGCGCAACGCGATGAAGGACGGCTCGGTCGAGCTCTCGCCGGACGATATCGCCGCCCGTCTCAAGGCAAAGGCCGGTGAACGCGAAGTAGAGTCGGCCCTTCGCATTCTGACGCAGGCAGGCGCATACCGTGTCGAGCCGGATGGCGGCGATCGTGTATTCGTCCGGCTGCTCGCCACGCCGGAACGCATCAAGCGCGAGTTGGGCGGGAACGATTCGCTCGAGCTTGGAATTCTGAGAGCGATGTGGCGCGTCGCGGGAAAGGCGCTGAGCGACGGTGCGCCGATCGATTTGAGTGGGCTGCCGCCCGGATTCGGCGGATCGAGCGGTGCGCTGCCGCTGCTGGACGCGTTGCAGTCGCGGCAGTTTCTCGAATGGCATCGTGGTTCGAGCGGTGCGCAGCTCACGGCGGCCGCAAAGCCGCTGACCGCATTCCGGATCGACTGGATTACGATCGATCGGCGGCGGAAGGCGGATCTCCAAAAGCTCGATGCGATGCAGCAGTACGCATACACCAAGGGTTGTCGGCGTGGCTTCGTGCTGCGCTACTTCGGCGATCCGGCGGCGCGCACGTCGTGCAGCGGGTGCGACAATTGCCTCGGAACTCGGGTGGAAGTCGAACGTGGTGCGGCGCCTGAACCGGCACGCTCGCGCAGCTCGGGACGTCGCCGCGGCGGAGCCAAAGAGCGCGCCGACGTCGACGAAGCGCCGACGCTGTCCGGCGCCGACGAAGCGTTGCTCGCCCGTCTTCGCGATCTGCGCCGCGTCATTTCACGAGAGGACCAGGTTCCCGCGTACGTCGTCTTCTCCGATCGCACGCTCGCCGAGATGGCCGTACGCCGCCCGACGACGGAGCACGCGCTGAGCGAGATTCGCGGTGTGGGACCGGCAAAGCTGGAACGGTACGGCGCTCGCTTTCTCGACGTCGTCCGATCGACCGATGAAACCGAGGCCGCCTGACGATGGATGACGCCCTGTATTTCTCCGAGCAGCATCTGGCCACGCGCGAGATGGTTCGGCAGTTCGCGCGCGACGAAGTTGCGCCGGTCGCCGCGAAGCTCGACGCCGAAGCGAAGTTCCCGTGGGAGAACATCCGCAAGATGGCGGACCTCGGCCTGCTCGGCGTGCCGTGGCCGGAGGAGCTCGGCGGTGCCGGACTGGATCTGATCAGCTACATGATCGTGATCAACGAGCTGGCGAAGGTGGATGCGTCGCACGGTCTCACGATCTCGGCCCACACCACGCTCGGTACGTCGCCAATCGTCAAATTTGGCACCGCTGCGCAAAAGCAGCGGTACGTACCACTGCTCGCCGGCGGTCGAGTGATGGGCGGTTTCGGCCTCACGGAGCCTGAGGCGGGCAGCGACGCCGGCGGAACGCGCACCACCGCCGTCCGCAAGGGTGATCGGTACATTCTGAACGGCGTCAAGCGCTTCATCACGCACGGCAGCGTCGGCGAGATCTTCGTCGTCACCGCCGTTACCGATCGCTCGAAGGGAACGAAGGGCATCAGCTCGTTCATTCTCACCAAGCCAACGAGCGAGCTCACCGCCGCCGAGCGCGTCGGCGTCGGCCACGAGCCGTCGCTGCCGGCCATCGCGGGCTTTCGTGCCGGCAAGAAGGAGGACAAGCTCGGTTGGCGCGCGTCGGACACCTGCGAGCTGATCATGGAAGACGCCGAAGTGCCGGCGGAGAACCTGCTCGGCGCGGAAGGGCAGGGCTTCGTGAATTTCATGCAGACGCTCGACAATGGCCGCATCGGAATCGCGTCGCTCTCGCTGGGCATTGCCGAAGGCGCATTCGAGCAGGCGCTCCGGTATACGAGCACGCGCAAACAGTTCGGCCAACCGGTGGCGCATTTCCAGGGCGTGCAGTTCCAGCTTTCGGACATGGCGACGCAGATCGAGGCGGGCAGGCACCTGATGTTCCACGCGGCCTGGCTCGCGCAGCACAAGCGTCCGTTCTCCAAGGAGGCGGCAATGGCCAAGCTCTTCTGCTCCGAGCTGGCGATGCGCGCCACGATCACGGCCGTGCAGCTCCACGGCGGTTACGGCTATACCAAGGACTACCCCGTCGAGCGCTTCATGCGCGACGCAAAAATTTGCGAAATCGGCGAAGGAACGTCTGAAATACAGCGCATCGTGATCGCCCGGCATCTCCTCCAGGATCTCGCCGACTGACGCTAAGTCATTGCGAAAACACTATTTCGACAGTTAATTAGTCCGCAGTGACCCCTTCTACGGTTCCTTCCGCTCTGTATCCGCTCGGCGACTCGATGCGGCACAGTAGCGCTCTGCGCTTCGACACGGCTGACGCTGTTTTCGCCGCCGTCGTCGCGCTCGTCCTGCTTCCCGTGCACGGCCTCGTTCTGCTGGCCGATCGCACGTCGCTCCGAAACCTGCTGGTATCCGCACGGCCGCTCGAGGCCGTGCACGCGTGCCGCCGCACGCACCAGCCGGGGCCGACGTGGACGATCACCCGGGGACTCCGGACAATCTTCTCGCGTGCAGCCGTGCGTCATTCCGATGCCCGGCGTGCTCCCCACACTTTGAATTTCCGTCACACCCCGCCCGCCGAGTCGCCGGGCCGGAGGTCGGTGGCGGCCATCGATGAAACGAGAACTATTGATCAACGCGAATCCGCGCGAGACGCGGGTCGCCATTATCGAGGACGACCAGCTCGTTGAACTTCTGGTCGACCGCCCCGAGGCCCGCCGCATGGTCGGCGACATCTACCTCGGACGCGTCGAAGCAGTGCTCCCCGGCATTCAAGCCGCCTTTGTCGACATCGGAACCGAGAAGAGCGCGTTTCTCCACGCGTCCGATCTCGTGTATCCGGAAGACGAGCCCGATGAAGACCACGACGACGAAGACGACGACGAGGAGTCTGACCGCGGCCGCCGTCGTCGCGCCAAAGCGCCGGCGATCCAGGATGTGCTCAAGCGTGGCCAGGATCTGATCGTTCAGGTCTCCAAGGAACCAATCTCCACCAAGGGCCCGCGCGTCACCGCGCAGGTGTCGCTTGCCGGGCGGTTTCTCGTCTACATGCCGTTCGCCGAACGCGTCGGCGTGAGCCGGAAGATCGGCGACCGCGAAGCGCGCAAGCGACTGCGCGCGCAGGTCGAGGAGGCACTCCCCAAGGACTCGGGCGGGGTCATCGTCCGCACGGTCGGCGAGGACGTCACGAAGGAGACGCTCGAGCACGAGCTGTCGACCTTGATCGGGCAATGGAAGCGCATCAAGCGCAAGACGCACTTCGTTCGCGCGCCGGCGCTCATTCATCGCGAGACGAGCCTGACGCGGGGCCTGATTCGCGATGTCTTCAGCACGAAGGTCGAGCAGGTCACGGTCGACTCGAAGCAGGTCTACAACGAGATCGTCGAGTATCTCACTGGCATCGCACCGGATCTCGTTGATCGCATCAAGATGTACGAGTCGGTCACGCCGCTGTTCGATCACGCGAACATCGAACAGGAGCTCCGCGACCTGTTCAAGCGCCGCTGCGATCTGCCCTCCGGCGGCTACCTGATCATCGAGCCCACGGAAGCGCTGGTGTCGGTCGATGTGAACTCGGGCCGCTATACAGGCAAGAAGGATCCTGAAAAGACGATTCTCAAAACGAATCTCGAAGCGGCGCGCGAAGTGGCGCGGCAGGCGCGGCTGCGCGACCTCGGCGGCATCATCGTCTGTGACTTCATCGACATGGAGACGAAGGCGAATCGCGACAAGGTGCTTCAGGAGCTGCGGACGCACCTCGGCCGCGACCGCGCGCGCACCAAGGCGTTCGCCGTGAGCGAGCTGGGGTTGATCGAGATGACGCGGCAGCGCGTGCGGCAGAGCCACCTGCAGGCGATGACCGAAGCGTGCCCGACTTGCCACGGCACGGGCCGCGTGTTCACGGCCGAGACGATCGCGCGACGGGTGGAGCGAGCGGTGCGGCGCGCCGGACTCGAGCGGCGCAAAGATCCGATGATCGTGCGTGTCCATCCCGACGTTGCGATGTACATCCTCGAGAACGAGAAGGACCTGTTGAAAAAACTCGAGAAGGCGGCAGGGTTCAGCCTCGAGCTGCGGGATGATCCGCTGCTCAATCCGGACGCGTTCAAGCTGGTCGTGAAGTCCGCCGGCCGCGATGTGACGCAGCAGTACGCCGTTGCCTGAGGGGCGGGTCCGGCAGAGTTGACACAACCATCTGCCGGACCTAACTTTACAGGCTCATCGCACCACGACTTCCAAGCCTTTCCATGCCTTACGCGATCATCAAGACCGGCGGCAAGCAGTTCCGTGTCGAACCCGGCCGCACCTACAAGATCCCCTCGCTCGCTGGCGAAGCGGGTGGCAAGATCGAGTTCAACGACGTCCTGCTCGGCAACGACGGCAAGAACGTCAAGACCGGCGTGCCTTCGCTCGACGGCGCCAAGGTGACCGGCGAGATCGTCCGGCACGGACGCGGCGACAAGATCATCGTCTTCAAGCAGAAGCGCCGGAAGAACTACGCCCGCAAGCGCGGACACCGGCAGGGCTTCACGGAAGTCCGCATCAACGACATCTCCCTCGGCTGAGCGAGACTCCCATGGCACACAAGAAAGGCGTCGGTTCCTCGCGGAACGGCCGTGATTCCAATCCGAAGTACCGCGGCGTGAAGAAGTTTGGCGGCGAGCGCGTCATCGCCGGCAACATCATCGTGCGGCAGTGCGGCACGCGCTGGCACCCAGGCAACAATGTCGGCCTTGGCACGGACTACACGATCTACGCGCTCATCGACGGCGTCGTGAAGTTCGAGCACAAGAGCAAGAGCCGCTACAAGGTCAGCGTGTACGCAGCCGATTCCGCCGGCAGCGGGGCGACGACCGCGGCGTAGATCATCAGTTCCTGAAAGCTCGAGGCCTCCACGTTCGTGGAGGCCTCGTCTTTTTCGGGGAGTCAACGGTCGCGGAACGCGCCGTGCACGCTCGACCGCTGGGACGAACCTGCGTAGAGTTCACCATCCACATCCCGACCGGAGCGCACCATGGCCTTGATCGATCGTTTACGTGTGGAGCTGGACCGCGCTGGACGCTCGGCGCAGCGGGCGCTCGACGAGGGCCGCGTTCGACTCGATCTGTATCGCGCGCGCCAGTCGCTCGATCGATTCGCCCAGCGTCTCGGCTACGCCGTGTTCAACGCGAGAAAGACGGGCACCGACCTCGCGTCGGAAGAGATGCTCGCGCACATGAACAATCTCACGGCGGCACAGGCGGAGGTCACACGGCTGGAGACGCTCGCCGCGCAGGCCGCGAAGGACCGGCGCGACGCGTTGATTCCGGACAGCGACCGCCCGTCACCCGGGTGACGGCTCACCGCACATCGAGCAGGCGCACGTCATCCGTACACACGCCGTCGATCCCGAGGGTGGCCAGCGCCGCCGCCTCGGCGCGCGAGTTCACTGTCCAGGCAATGACGCGTCCACCTGCCGCGTGCACCGTCTGGACCAACGCTGCGTCGATCAATCGGCGCTCCGGCCAGACGTCGCGCGCGCCGGTGGCGCGCATCGACGCGACGACGTCCGGTGCGCGCCGATCGAACAGAATGCCGCGCGGAACATCGGGCGCTATCTCGCGCATCCGAGCGACGGCCTCGTGATCGAACGAATGCACGGCGCAACGGGTCGCCGCGCGCGCGAGCACAGCGGCAACGGAGTGCTCGATGTGGGCGCCTTTGATTTCGACGTAGACTGCCGCGCTCGGTGGAACGATGGCGAGCACGTCGTCGAGCGTCGGAATACCGATCCCGGGTGCGAGTCGCGCGCCGCGTAGGTCCTCCCACTCGAGGTCGACGATCGACACCGAGCGGCTCCAGCGGCCGCGGAGCCGGACTTTCGGGTCGTGGTGTACGACGACCACGCCGTCGCGCGTCGCGTGTACGTCGAGCTCGATGGCGTCGGCCCCACGCTCGAACGCGCGCTGGAAGGCAGCGAGCGTATTCTCAGGGAATTCACGTTTGGCGCCGCGGTGAGCGATGCGCTCCACAGGCTCGGCTCGGTTCAGCAGGTGGTATATTGTCGCCGAACGAGGACACGCGTCGCTGGTGGCGCGGCGCGGCCGCTGGCGCGCTTGACCTTAACGGGTCCCGGCCCATGACGTCTACCTGTTGGACAGAATGAGCGACGCGGCACGAGGCGGCGATGATCAACAGGATGCAGAGCTCATCGCGAAATGGAAGGCCGGTGACGAGCGGGCAGCGACGGCGCTGGTCGAGCGGCATGCCTCGGCGCTGGCGCGCTTTGCGGTGGCGTCCGGAGCGCGGAATGACATCGACGAGCTGGTGCAGGACACCTTCGTTCGTGCGTTCCACTCGCTGGACGGGTTCCGCGGTGAGAGTTCGTTTCGCACCTGGCTGTTCACGATCGAACGACGCTTGCTGCTCGATCGGCGCCGCGCCGAAAAGCGGCGGCGCGATCGAACGGAGATCAAGGAAGACGATGCGGCAACCGAGTACGACGCGCTCGACAGCGTCGTCGCCGACGAGACGCAGCGGAAGTTGCGCGACGCGATCGAGGAATTGTCGCCGACGCAACGCGAGGTCTTCACGCTCCGCGTCGCGGAAGGATTGTCGTACAAGGAGATTGCCGAGGCGGTGGGCACGACTGAGGGCGCCGCTCGGGTGCATTATCACAACGCGATGCGCGCGGTGAAGGAGTTTCTCGATGAATGACTGTCAGGACGCGGCGATCCGCGATCAACTGCCGGAGTTGCTGCACGACCGCCTCGATCCCGCGGCGCGCACCGTGGTGCTCGCGCACGTCGACGGGTGCGGCGACTGCCGGTCGGAGCTCGAGCTGTTGCGCGGAGTTCAGACAATGCTCGTCGCGCGTACGCCGCGCGTGGACATCCAGTACGTGATCGGCGCGCTGCCGCTCGCGGCACGCCGCGCCGGCGCGAGACCGGTGGCGCGCCACCGGACGTGGGCGGATTGGCGGATTGCCGCGGCGGTCACGGTACTCGCCGTCGGCGGCGGATCGTTGGCGGTGTTGCATCGCGACGCATCCCCGATCGCGCCCGTGACGAACCAGGCGGTGGCGACACCGACCACCAACTCGCCCACGAGCGTGGGCGAAGCTTTCGGTACGCCAGCCGCGACGCCCGCGGCAGCAACTGTGAACGCAGCGACGAGCACGGTGGCGACCGCCGGTACTGGGACGGCGGGGATCGCGATGACGGGACGGCTCGACGACCTGAGCGATGAGCAACTGCAGACACTGCTCGAACAGGTGGGCGATCTCCAGGCTGTTCCGATCACCGAGCCGGATCCGGTGGCGATTCAGGTGGAATCGACGAGCGGCGACGCACCGGAGGGCGCATGAGGCGCACGTGGCGGTCGATTGCCGCGGCCGTCGCGTTCGCATCCGCCGGCGTCGCGTTTCCGGCCGCGGCGCGCGCACAGGCGGTGCAGCGCGCGGATTCGTCGGCGGTTCGCGGGCGCAATCGTGCGCAGCAGCCCGGTACGCCAGCCGCGCGCCGGCAGGCACTCGAAGGTCGCGTCCGGCGGGCGCTGGCCGGCGTCGTGCGCAAGCAACTTGGTCTGAACGATGAGCAAATGCTCAAGCTGCAGCGCGTCGACCAGAAGTACGACCAGCAGCGTCGCGCGATGGTCCGCAGCGAGCGCCAGACCCGGCAGGCGCTGCGCGCGGCCATGCAGGATTCGACTCCCGACCAGGCAAAGATCGCCCGCTACATGGATGATCTCGTTGCGGCGCAGCACCGCCGCGCGGACCTGCTCGGCAACGAACAGAAGGAGCTCGCGGGCTTTCTCACGCCGCTGCAGCGCGCGAAGTATCAGGCGCTTCGCGAACGGCTGACGCGTACGATGCAGAATCTCCAGCGCGGCGGAGCAGGCGATCGCAGAGGCGCCGCGGGGCGTGGCGCACGGCCGCGCGGCCCGGGCTGACGGCAGCCGATTCACCGGCGTTGAGCGCGTCCAGCACGGCGGCTACATTGCGCTGCGCGCCCAGGTGGTGGAATTGGTAGACGCAGGGGACTCAAAATCCCCCGACCTCCGGGTCTTGCGGGTTCGAGTCCCGCCCTGGGCATTCCGCGCCACACACGAGCAGCCTGCGTCGTACGTACGCCCACTCGCCTTGCTGCGGTTTCCGGCGGCCAATAGCTTTCGGCCTCCAATCCATTCCGAACCGCAGACGGCACTGACGTGGCTACGTACAAGCTCGCCACCGTTCCAAAGAACGGCGAACGAATCACGTACGAGAACGGCGTTCTCGGCGTTCCCAACAACCCGATCATCCCTTTCGTCGAAGGCGACGGTACCGGCGCCGACATCTGGCGCGCCTCCGTACGCGTATTCGACGCCGCCGTTAAGAAGGCGTATGGCGACGAGCGGCGCGTGAGCTGGATGGAAGTGTTCGCCGGCGAAAAGGCGTTCACCCAGTTCAAGGATTGGCTGCCGCAGGAAACGGTCGACGCGATGCAGGAGTTCCGCGTGTCGATCAAGGGACCGCTCACCACACCGGTCGGCGGCGGCATCCGCTCGCTCAACGTCACGCTCCGGCAGGTGCTCGATCTGTACGCGTGCATCCGGCCGGTCCGGTACTTCGAGGGTGTCGGCAGCCCGATGAAGCATCCGGAAAAGCTGAACATCGTCGTTTTTCGTGAGAACACGGAAGACGTCTACGCGGGCATCGAGTGGAAGGCCGGATCGCCCGAAGCCGAGAAGCTGCGGACCTTCATCGAGAAGGAATTCGGCAAGAAGATCCGGCCGGATTCGGCGATCGGCATCAAGCCGATGTCGGAGTTCGGCTCGAAGCGGCTGATCGAGATGGCGATCCGGTACGCGCTCAAGCATTGCCTGCCCTCGGTGACGCTGATGCACAAGGGCAACATCATGAAGTTCACGGAGGGCGCGTTCCGCGACTGGGGCTACGAGCTCGCGCGCGACAAATTCGCCGACACGCTCGTTTCCGAGGCGGATCTCGGCAGGGGCGGCCCGGGCGCGCGCGCCGACGCGGTGATCATCAAGGACCGCATCGCCGATTCGATGTTCCAGCAGCTGCTGCTCAGACCCGATGAGTATTCCGTGATCGCCACGCCGAACCTCAATGGCGATTACGTCTCCGATGCCGCGGCGGCGCAGGTGGGCGGGCTCGGTATCGCGCCCGGCGGCAACGTCGGCGACGGCGTTGCCGTGTTCGAGGCAACGCACGGCACGGCGCCCAAGTACGCGAATCTCGACAAGATCAACCCTGGCAGTGTGATCCTGTCGGGGGTGATGATGTTCGAGTACATGGGCTGGACCGAAGTGTCCGAACTGATCGTGCGCGGCCTCGAGAACGCGATCAAATCCAAGCGCGTGACGTACGATCTGGCCCGGCAGATGCCAGGAGCCACCGAGGTTTCCACCTCGGCGTTTGGCGACCAGATCATCAAGGGCATGGGCGCCTGAGCCGCACCGCTTCATCGTTCGAATCCACAGGGTCATGACACTCACGCTGCACGCCGCCGCGCCCGATTTTGGTGCGCTCGACACCCCGCTGCTCGTCCTCGCGCTGCCATCCGCGCCAACCATGCGCGACGAATGGCAAGCCGTCGACACCGCGGCCAATGGCGCGATTGCCCGTGCGTTGGCAAGACGCGACTTCCGCGGCGGACGCGACGAGACGCTGCATCTCGCGGGCGGAGAGCAGGGCATTCAGCGCATTCTGCTCGTGGGAATGGGCAGCCCCGCCGACCGCCCGGCGGCGCTGCGGCGGGCTGGAGCGATCGCGGCCCGCCAGGCGAACCGGCTTGGTGTGGGACGGCTCGCCTTCGCGGCCGGCGACCTGTCCGGCGAGGAGCTGGAAGCGGCAGGCCTCGGCCTGACCATGGGCGCGTGGGACTTTAAAGAACTCAAAACGGCTCCGCCGGCCGAGGAGCAGCGAGCGCCGCTCGAGGAGGCGACGATCCTCGCCGCCGACGCGGCCGCTCGCGATGCCGGGTTGCGCGCCGCAATAGCGATCGGCGCCGGACAGTCGCTCGCGCGTCGGCTCGGCATGCTGCCGGGCAACGTGTGTACGCCCGACTATCTGGCCGATACGGCGCGCGACATCGCCAAGCGTCTCGGGATGGAAACGACGGTGCTCGATCGCGCCGCGATGCAGCGCGAGAAGATGGGGTCGTTCCTCGCCGTGGCGCAGGGCACGACGCAGGACCCGAAGCTGATCATGCTGACGTATCGTCGCGGACCCAAGGATGGTCAGCCGATCGTGCTCGTCGGCAAGGGACTGTGCTTCGATTCAGGCGGCATCTCGATCAAGCCGGCGCAGGGCATGGAGTGGATGAAGTTCGATATGTGCGGCGCCGCGGGTGTCCTCGGCGCCATGGAGGCCATCGGCCGACTGGAACTTCCGGTGAACGTCGTGGGTCTCATTGGCTCGACGACGAACATGCCGTCCGGCGAAGCGATGAAGCCGGGCGACGTGGTGCAGGCGTCGAACGGCAAGTACATCGAGATCATCAACACGGACGCGGAAGGCCGACTGGTGCTCGCGGATGTGCTGTCGTTCGCCAAGCGATTGTCGCCGGCGGCGGTGATCGACGCCGCGACGTTGACTGGTGCCTGTGTGATCGCGCTCGGCCACACGGCGACGGGCGTGCTGGGTACGGACGACGCCCTGATCGAGGAAGTGATCGGCGCCGGCAAACGCGCCGGCGAGCCGGGGTGGGCGCTCCCGCTGTGGGATGAGTACAAGGACCTGATCAAGTCGGACGTCGCGGACATCAAGAACTCCGGCGGACGGCCGGCTGGAACGATCACCGCCGCGATGTTCCTGCGGGAATTCGCCGAAGGCTATCCATGGGTGCACCTCGACGTCGCCGGAACCGCGTACACCGAGTCGGATCTCGGTACGGTTCCGCGTGGACCGACCGGCGTGCCCGTTGGAACGTTCGTCGAGTTCGTTCGAGGACGGGCGCGCTGAGCGCCACCGTGCGCCGTCTTCTGTTGTTCGTCGGCCTCGGCCTCGTGGCCGGGGCCGTGTTGCATCAATCGCTGCACGCGCAGATTCCCGACTCGCTCAAAAAGCGGCGCGACACCACGCTGGTGATTCCGGTGCCGGCGCACGCGGACTCGCTGCTGCGCGACTCGCTCGCCAAGCGCGACTCCATGAAGGCGAGCGCCGCGCGCGACACCGTGAAGCGCGACACGATCAAGGCGCCCTTCACGCACGCCGAATCGCCGAACGACGTCGCCATTGGTGCACGACTGCACTGGGATCGTGCGGCGTTGTTTGCCAGCGGCGCACTCACGCTGGCCGATCTGCTGGATCGCGTGCCTGGTCTCACCATGCTGCACGCCGGGTGGATCGGATCGCCCGCCGTTGGCGCATACATGGGCGACGTGCGCCGTGTGCGGGTGTTCTTCGACGGGCTCGAGCTGGCCGGCCTCGATCCGAGGGGGCAATCGGTGCTGGACCTGACGCAGGTCAACCTGTGGGCCGCGGAGGATGTCGTCGTCGAACAGGCGGCGGAGGAAGTGCGCGTCTACATACGAACGTGGCGGGTTCAGAACACGACCCCGAACACGCGGACGGACGTTGCGACCGGCGACCAACAGACGAATCTCTATCGCGGATTCTTCGGCAAACGGTGGGACGACGGGGCGGGGCTGCAGTTCGGAGCACAGCAGTACGGCACGACGCCGCCGTCGCGTTTCGGCTCGAGCAGCGATCAGACGGGCCTGATCGGCCGCGTGGGCTGGGCACGCGGTGATTTGAGCATCGATGCCTTCGGCACGCGCATCACGCGACATCGCGGCAGCGTCCTCGGCATCGACCCGACTACGTTCGGCGACTCGATTCCGGGCGTCGGCTCGTCGCGAACGGACGCCTACCTCCGTGTCGGCTATCGCGATCCGGACGTGAGCCGGCTGTGGGCACAGGTGATGGCGGTCGGCTCGAAATACGATTATGTCGGCATCCGCACCGTGCCGACGACGGGTCTCACGACCGCCGCGGAATCGGCGCTCGCCGTCACGCCGCTCGACACCAGCCGTTATCTCACCCAGTACATCGCGAGCGTTGGCTCGGTGCGCGGCCCGTTGCGACTCAGCGCAACCGGCCGCTTGTTCGCCGCCGGCGGCCATTACATCGCGACGCCGTCGCTGCGCGCCAGCTACGCCAGCGGTCCGCTCGGCATCTCGGCGTTTTTCGAAGGCAAGAACGTCGATTCGATCTCGCACAGCGACGCTACCGCGCAGTTCACGCCGTTGTCGTTCGTCAGCTTCATGGGCGGGATCGGGCGCGCATCGGACACGCGCATCGCCGGCAATCACTTCAGCACGAGCTCCATTCGCGGCGAAGCCGGGCTGCGTCTGCACGACTTGTGGTTCACCGGCGGTGTGCTGCGTCGCGATAGCGTGCTGCTCTCACCGCCACACGTCTTCGACACGACGTTCACTCCACGTATCGACGGCTCGGCGACCGGACTCACCGCCGGCATTCGCGGCCGCGTGTGGGGTCCGTTCCACACCGACCTGTCGGCGATCCGCTGGAACGATTCGTCGGGCTACTATCGTCCGCGCTGGCAGACGCGCAGCGAGCTGTCCCTGCAGACGAACTTGCTGCAGCGTTTTCCGAACGGCGCGTTCGGGCTCAAGGCGTCGATCGTGCACGAGTACCGATCCGGCGTTCGATTTCCGCGCGGGGCGACGGACGTCGTGACCACGCCCGGGTATCGCATCTATTCCACGTTGGTCGAGATCCGGATCCTCGACGCAACGATCACCTGGCAGTTCCGGAATTTTCTTGGCGAGCAGTACATGCAGGTGCCGTACTTTCTCATGCCTCGGCAGACCAACATCTACGGCGTACGTTGGCAGTTCTTCGATTGACGAACCTCATTGACGTGCCGTAGTTTCGACTTGCTCATATGACAAAAAGCATGACGGGGTTCGGATCGGCGGAAGGAACCGTGGGCTCGGCCCGCGTGTCCGTCGAGATCCGTTCCGTCAATCATCGGTTCTTCAATCCGTCCATCAAGCTGCCCACCGAGTTGAGCAAGTGGGAGCCGGAAGTACGCGAAGCGCTGCGGCGCGGCGTTTCACGCGGCCACGTGACGCTGATGGCGCGCATTCAGCGGCCGGACACAGAGGCCTCGCGCATCGACGAAGCACGCTTTGGCGCGTACGTCGAGCAGATTCGCCACCTGCAGGAACGGTTCTGCATGAGCGGTCAGCTCGATGTGGGTGCGGTGCTGCGCCTGCCGAACATCATGGCGTCGGGCGAACAGGCGCCGACCGAGGAAGGCAGGGCGTCCGAGCTCGTTGCCATCGTCGAACAGGCGCTCGGCGCGCTCGACGCGATGCGCACGACGGAAGGCACGCACCTCGCGGCGTACATTGGCGAGCGGCTCGACCTGGTCGAACAGGCCGTCGACCGAATTGCCGCGCGCGCGCCAGCGCGACTCGTCGAACAACGGGATCGGCTGCGCGAGGCTGTGCGCGAGCTCGCCGGCGGAGTCGCGGTTGACGATCAGCGCATCGCACAGGAAATTGCGATTCTCGCCGACCGACTCGACGTCTCCGAGGAGATCAGCCGGTTCCATGCGCACCTGGCAGCCGTTCGGGCAACGCTCGCATCGAAGGAGAGCGACGGAATCGGCAAGCGGCTGGGGTTTTTGCTCCAGGAGATGCTTCGCGAGGCGAACACCACCGGCAGCAAGGCGAACGACGCGGCGATTCTCCAGGATGTGATCCTCATCAAGGAGGAGCTGGAACGGATCCGCGAGCAGGTGGAGAACCTCGAGTGAGGGCTTTCCCAATCATTCTCTCCGCGCCGTCCGGCGGCGGAAAGACGACCATCGCGCGCCAACTGCTTCGCCGCCGTTCGGATCTTGGCTACTCCGTTTCGTGCACGACGCGGACGCCGCGCCAGGGCGAGGTCAACGGAACCGACTATCACTTCCTGACCCGCGAAGAGTTCATCCGCCGCCGCGAGGCCGGCGATTTCGCGGAATGCGCCGAGGTCCACGGCAACCTGTACGGGACGTTGCGCAGCGAGATCTCGCGGATTCTGAAAAGCGGCTTGCATGTCATCATGGACATCGACGTCCAGGGCGCCCGCCAGATCCGAAAGGCCTTTCCGGACACGGTGACCGTTTTTGTGCTCCCGCCGTCCGGCGAGGTGTTGCTCGATCGCCTTCGACGCCGGAAAACCGAGTCCCCCGAACAGCTCGTCGCTCGATTACATTCCGCACTGCAGGAATTGCGAGCCGTGGAGGAGTACGAGTACGTCGTGATCAACGACGAGCTCGACCGCGCGGTGCTCAGCGTGTCGGCGATTCTGGATGCGGAAGTGGTGAGCCGGGAACGAGTATCCGGTCTCCGGAACCAGGTCGAAATGCTGATCAGTCGCCTCGAAGCAGAGATCGATCACCAATCATCGTGATGAGCTGAGACATGCGAGTCTTCACACCAGTCGAGATCGCCAACCACGCCGCCAACAAGTATCTCGGCGTGCTCGTGGCGGCCAAGTACGCCCGCGTGCTCAACGAGTTTCCGCGTGACCGTTCGTCGTCGCGCGAAAAGAAGTTGACGACGCGCTCGCTCGAGGAGCTGTCCAAGGGCGAGATCGTGTATCACGTCGTGCCCCGCCGCCGCGCCGAGTAGCGTGGGCGCGCTCGACTGCCGGTCGTCGGTGATCGGACCGATGCCCGGTCGCCGGTAGCGCATGTCCAACCCGGAGCGGCCGTATCAGGGCGCTCGCATTCTCCTCGGCATCACGGGAGGCATTGCGAGCTACAAGTCGGCCTGGCTGGCGCGGCTGCTCACGAAAGCCGGCGCCGAAGTCGATGTGGTGATGACGCGCGCCGCAACGGAGTTCGTCGGTGCGATCACCTTCGAGGCACTCACCGGCCGGCCGGTGCACACCGAGCTGTTCGACGCCGGCCGCGCGCTCGACCACATCAGACTCTCGCGCGCCGCGACCGCGATCGTCGTCGCGCCGTCCACCGCGGATTTTCTCGCTCGTGCCGCGGCCGGCCAGGCTGACGATCTGCTCACCGCATGTCTGCTCGCCGCGAACTGTCCTGTGCTGCTCGTGCCGGCAATGAACGATCACATGTGGGCACACGGGCAGACGCAACGCAACGTGGCGCATCTGAGAGAGCTCGGCTATCGAGTGCTCGACCCCGACGAAGGCATGCTCGCCGCGGGCGAAGGTAGTGGCCCCGGACGAATGCCCGAGCCGGAAACGATCTTCGCACACGTTGGCCGCCTTCTCGAGCCGGTTGCGCCGCTCACTGGGCGGCGCGTGATCGTGACCGCAGGGCCGACGCGCGAGGCAATCGATCCGGTCCGGTTCATCTCGAATCACAGCAGCGGAAAGATGGGCGTGGCGATCGCCAGCGCAGCCTGGCGTCGCGGTGCCGAGGTGGATCTCGTGGCTGGTCCGCTTTCGGTCGAGATTCCAGGCGCATTACGCGTGCATGGCGTCGAGACGACGGAGCAGATGAGCGACGCGATTGCACGGCTGCTGCCGGAAGCCGACGTGCTCGTGATGGCCGCCGCACCAGCCGACTTTCGACCGAGCATGCCGGCAAAATCAAAGATCAAGAAAGCGGCTGCCGCTCCGACCCTCACGCTGTCGAACACGACGGATATCCTCGCTGAAACCAGGCGCGCACGTCGGCCGGGCGCGGTGATCGTCGGATTCGCCCTGGAAACCGACGACGCCATCGCCCACGGCCGGGACAAGCTGAAGGCGAAGAATCTCGACCTGATCGTCGTCAACGACGCAACGGAACCGGGCGCCGGCTTTGGCGTCGACACGAATCGCGTCACCATTCTTTCGCGCGACGGCGGCGACGAACGACTGCCGCTGATGCCGAAGGCCGCAGTAGCCGATGCCATTCTCGATCGCGTGGAGAGGCTGATTAGTGGACGCTAAAGAGCAGCTGCGTCGCTACCTCGAGCAGCGGCGCGACATGGGAGAAACGGAGCTCGTGCTCGACAGCCTCACGGTCGAGGAGACGCTTCGCATACTCGGGGCGCGAACGGAGTCCGCCACACCAATGCCGAGTCGCGCCGCGGAACCCGCGCCGCGCGCCGTGCCGGCGGACGTGAGCAAGGCTGCGTCGACCGGCGACTGGCGCGAAGCGCTGCGCGCCAGCGGCGCCGAATCCGTGCCAACGATACCCGCACACGTGGATGCCGACGCACCCGCGGCCGCGCGTTCGGCCGAATCGACATCGGTTTCATCGGGCGCTCCATCGCCGTCGTCCCTCGAGTCGCTCACGACCCTGGACGCGCTCGCGGCGCACGTCGCCAGCTGCACGCGTTGTCCGCTGTACTCGACCGCCGCGAATCCGGTGCCTGGCGAGGGCAACCCGAACGCCGACTTCATGTGCGTCGGCGAAGCGCCCGGGGCAACCGAGGACCAGACCGGCCGGCCGTTCATCGGCGCGGCGGGTCAACTGCTCACAAAAATTCTCGCGGCCATCGATTTGAAGCGAGAGGATGTCTTCATCTGCAACGTCCTCAAGCATCGGCCGCCGGGTAACCGGAATCCACGCCCGGAAGAGGTCATTGGGTGTAGTCCGTACCTCGTTCGACAGATCGAGCTCATTCAGCCCAAGGTGATCCTCGCGCTCGGCACGTTTGCAGCGCAAACACTCCTCGACACAAAGCTGCCGATCAGTAAGTTGCGTGGGGACGTGCATCGATATTGCGGCGTGCCGCTCGTCGTCACGTACCATCCCGCCGCGCTCCTGCGCAATCCGTCCTGGAAGAGACCCACCTGGGAAGATGTCCAGCTCGCCCGTCGAATACTCGATAGCGCCACTGCCCGCCCCAGCGCTGGGGCGTGATCCGTACCGCGATCGGCGCCCTCCGTACTCCGAGGACGCCGAGCAGGCGGTGCTGTCGGCAATGCTGATCGACCAGGACGCGGTACTCCGCGCGGTCGAATTCGTCACCGACGCCATGTTCTACGCCGAGCGGCATCGCCGAATCTTCCGCGCGATGACGACGATCGTGGAGCGCGGCGGCGTGGTCGATCCGCTCACGCTGTCCGAGGAGCTGAGCCGGCGCGGTGAGCTGGACGGCGCGGGCGGCAAGGACTACATCGGCTTTCTCGTCGATGCCGTACCGACCGCGGCCAACATCGAGTATCACGCGCAGATCGTCCGCGAAAAGGCGATCCTGCGGCGACTGATCGAAGTCTCGACGAGCATTGTCGCCGAGGCATTCGATGGAAAGAGCACGGCCAATGAGCTGCTCGACGAAGCCGAGTCGAAGATCTTCCAGGTCGCGCAGCAGCAGACCAGGGAAGGCTTCACGCGCATCAAGGAGCTGCTCTGGCCGACGATGGAGCGCATCGAAGCGCTGCAGCGCGGCGGCAAGACCGTCACCGGGGTCGCGAGCGGCTTCAACGAGCTGGACGAGCTGACGTCGGGCTTTCAGCCGGCCGATCTCGTCATCGTGGCAGCCCGGCCGTCGATGGGGAAGACGGCGTTCACGCTGAACGTCGCGCAACACGCCGCTATCGAGCACAATGTTCCGGTTGCGTTCTTCTCGCTGGAAATGAGTAAAGAGTCGCTCGTGCAACGCATGCTCACGTCCGAGGCGCGCATCGATGCGCAGCGGCTCCGCAAAGGACTGCTGCGCGACGACGACTTTCCGCGACTCGCCCGCGCGGCGGGAATCCTCAGCTCGGCGCCCGTCTGGATCGACGACACGCCGGGCATCACGCTGCTCGAAATGCGCTCCAAGGCGAGGCGCCTCAAAACCGACGCCGGCGTCGGCATGGTGATCGTCGACTATCTGCAGCTCATGCAGGGTCCCGCACATTCAGAGAGCCGGCAGCAGGAGGTCAGCCAGATCTCGCGCGGACTGAAAGCGCTGGCCAAGGAGCTGAACGTTCCGGTCGTCGCGCTGTCGCAGCTCTCGCGCGCGCCGGAGCAGCGGACGGGCGACAACAAGCGCCCGCAGCTCTCCGATCTCCGCGAATCAGGCGCGATCGAGCAGGACGCCGACCTGATCATGTTCCTTTATCGACAGGAGTTCTATGACGGCCCCGTCGACAAGGACGGCAATTCGCTCGAGGGCAAAGCCGAAGTCATCATCGGCAAGCAACGAAATGGTCCGACGGGCATTGTGAATCTGCTCTTTCAAAAGCAATTCACGCGGTTCGAAAACATCTCGCAGCGCGGATAGATCAGCGTGGCCAAAGCGCGAACGGTCTACCGCTGCACCGAGTGCGGCAGCGAAGCCCCCAAGTGGCAGGGTCGCTGCGATGCGTGCGGCGAGTGGAACACGCTCGTCGAGGAGATCGTGGCGCCGAAAGTCGCCGCGTCCAGCGGCGCGGCGCGCCGCATGGGCGGCTCGCGCACTCTGGCCGAAGGGGGAAGTGTCGCGTTCACGCCGCGGTTGCGCGACGTCCGCGGCTCGAACGCCGAGCGCTGGGCCACGGGCATCGAGGAGTTCGACTTCGTGCTCGGCGGCGGCATCGTCCCCGGCTCGATGATTCTCATCGGGGGCGAGCCCGGCATCGGCAAATCGACGCTGCTGCTGCAGGTCGCGGCGCGACTGCAGGCGGCAGGTCATGCGACGCTGTACGCGTCAGGCGAGGAATCGGCGCTCCAGGTAAAGCTTCGTGCCGATCGTCTCGGCGACAACTCGGGTGACGTCACGCTGTTGAGCGAAACGAATCTGGAGACGGTGCTCGCAACGTCCGCCGCCGCCGCGCCTGCGGTGTTGATCGTCGATTCCATCCAGACCGTATTCACCGCCGATCTCGAAGGTGCACCAGGCAACGTCGGACAAGTGCGCGAGTGCGCTGCGCGCCTGATGCGCTACGCCAAGGAGAGCGGCACGACGGTGTTCGCCGTCGGCCACGTAACCAAGGGCGGCGGCATCGCCGGACCGAAGACACTCGAGCACATCGTCGACACGGTGCTGTACTTCGAGGGCGAGAGCACGCTCGATCACCGCATTCTGCGTGCGACGAAGAATCGCTTCGGCAGCGTCGACGAGATCGGCGTGTTCCGGATGACGGAGCAGGGACTCGAGCCCGTGGCGAATCCGTCCGAGCTGTTCATGGGCGATCGCGCGAGTCACGCGTCGGGCAGCGCGGTGACGGCGCTGCTCGAAGGCACGCGGCCCGTGCTGGTCGAGATCCAGGCGCTGGCAGCCAAAGCCGGCTTCGGCACGCCGCAGCGTGTCGCCACGGGATTCGACGGCCGTCGGCTCGCGTTGCTCCTCGCGGTGCTCGACAAGCGCGCCGGGTTGTCGTTCGCGCAGCTCGACGTCTTTCTCAACGTGGTCGGCGGCATGCGCCTCGTGGAACCCGCGGGCGATCTCGCCGTTGCCGCGGCACTGTCCTCGAGCGTATACGACAAGGCGCTCCCGCCGGATGCGATCTTCATCGGCGAAGTGGGGCTCGGCGGCGAAGTCCGCTCCGTGTCGCAAGCCGACCGCCGCGTGGCGGAAGCGGCGAACATGGGCATGAAGCGCGTCTATCTCGCCGAACGCGGCATTCCCCGGCGACTGAGTCGCGATCTCGAGATCGTCGGCGTGCGCACGATTCAGGATCTGTTGCGCCGCGTGTTCGCATGAGCGTACGCCGCGACGTCGGCGTGGTCATCGTGGCGGGCGGATCGAGCACGCGCACCGGCGGCACGGAGCTCAAGCAGTTCCGCTGGGTCGCCGGCAAGCCGGCGTTGCTGCACAGCCTGCAGACGTTCATGGCCCGCGACGACGTGGTGTCCGTCGTGTGCGTGCTGCCGATCGAGTACGCGGCCGATCCTCCGCCCTGGATCTTCCAGTGCGACATCGACCGTCTGATGGTCTCGACCGGAGGGCGGACGCGGACTGAGTCCGTCAAGCACGGCCTCGATGATCTGCCGGACGAAGCGGAGATCGTGCTGGTACACGATGCGGCACGCCCGCTGGTGAGCGACGCCACGATCGATCGCGTGGTCGCCTCCGTGCGCGACGGCCATTCGACGATCGCTGCGCTGCCGGTGGTCGACACGTTGAAGCAGGTGGACGAGCAGGGTTTCATCGTTCGCACCGTCGATCGTGACGGGCTGTGGCGCGCGCAGACCCCGCAGGGCTTTCCGCGTGAGGTGATCGTGCGCGCTCACCGAGAGGCGGCCGCCCGCCGCCTGTCCTCCACCGACGACGCCGCGCTGTGCGAGGCGCTGGAGATTCCCGTGCGCGTCGTTGCCGGAAGCGAGCGGGCGCTCAAGATCACCGACGCCGCGGATTTTGCCCGGGCCGAGGCCCTCTTTACACTTCTCGAATGAGGTCGGACGCCCTCTCGCTTCCGTTCTGGTCCGCGGACGAGGTGCAAGCGGCGCTGCGCCGCGCGCTGATGCAAATCGAAGCGCGGCGCGTGCTCGCGTATCCCACCGAGACGGTGTACGGCTTCGGCGGCGGTATCGATCGCGACTCCGTGGATGCGCTCGTCGCGCTCAAGCACCGCCCGCCCGGCAAGCCATTCCTGCTGTTGATTGCCGGTCCGGACATGATCGAGCGGCTGAATCTCCATTTTCCGAGCTACGCGGCAAATCTCGTCACGCGACACTGGCCCGGTCCGCTGACGCTCGTGCTGTCGGGCGGCGAGCGACGCGTACCCGATCGCCTCCGCGGTCCGGAAGGAGGTGTGGCGGTGCGCTGGACGAGCCATGTCGGCATCGCGCGGCTCATTCGCGCACATGGCGACGCGATCACGTCGACGAGCGCGAATCGTCCGGGGGTTCCCCCCGCCACTTCCGCCGCCGAGATTCTGACACAGTGGAGCGACGCAGTCGCCCGCGGGCAGCTGCGAGTCCTGGACGGTGGAACGCTGGTGCCGTCGGCGCCCTCAACCGTGCTCGATTGCACTGGTCGTTTGCCGCGAGTGATCCGTCCCGGAGCGATCTCCGCGGCGACGCTGCGCGAGACGCTGCCTCGTTTGATTGGAGATGCCTGATCGCATGAAGATTCTGTTCGTCTGCACGGGCAACACCTGCCGCAGCCCGATGTCAGAGGCGATCGCGCGCAAGATTGCCATCGAACGCGGCCTCACCGACATCGAGGCCGCGAGCGCCGGCACCAGCGCGCACGATGGCGCGCCAGCCAGCGACGGCGCGTTGCTCGTCGGCATGGAACGCAACATGGATTTGAGCAGTCATCGTGCGCAGACGTTGACGCGCGATCTCGTGCGCGATTCCGATCTCATTCTGGTGATGGGTCCGCACCATCTCGAGCGCGTCGAGGCCCTCGGCGGCGGCGATCACGCTTATCTGCTCGCCGAATACGCGTCGCGCGGCGCCGACATCCGGCCGATCAGCGATCCGATCGGCGCCGAGTTGGACGTCTACCGCGCCACGGCGGACGAGCTCGAGCAGGAGATTCGCCGCGTGTTCGAGCGCATTGCCGCCGAGCGCGCGCCGGGCAAGTCGTGACGCGCCGGCCCGCGCGGTTGGTGCTGCTCGGGCATCCCGTCGGTCACTCGCTCTCGCCCACATTCCAGAACGCGGCGCTCCGCGCCGCTGGCATTCCGCTGCGTTACGAGGCGCTGGATCTCGAGCCGGCCGATTTCGATCGCTGCGTGGCGAGTCTCGTCACCGACGGTGTGGCGGGCAACGTGACGGTGCCGTTCAAGGAGCGGATGCGCGAGCGCTGCGATCACCTCACGCCGCTGTCGGCGCGCGTCGGCGCCGTGAACGTTTTCTGGGTCGATGACGACGGTCGCCTCGTCGGCGACAACTCCGATGTCGGCGGCTTCAACGCCGCGGTCGTCAAACTGCTCGGCGAGCTGCCGCGTGGAATCACGGTCGGCGTGCTCGGCGCCGGCGGCGCGGCCGCGGCCGTGCTGGCGGCGGTCGAATCATGGACCGGGTGTGACGCGCACGTGTACAATCGCACACCCGAACGAGCGGCACACCTCTGCGCACGATTTCGGTCCGTCGCGCGTCCGGTCGATGATGTGGGCGTGATCGCCGGCGCACAGCTTGTCGTCAACGCAACCTCGGTTGGATTGCATGACGACGCAATGCCGCTCGATCCAGCGCTCGTCGCGCCGGCCAGCGCGGTGCTGGATCTCGTTTATCGCCGCGGCGAAACGCCCTGGGTACGCGCGGTCAGGGCGCGCGGCCACCGCGCACACGATGGCCTCGGGATGCTCATCGAACAGGGCGCGCTCGCGTTCGAGACATGGTTCGGGGTGCCCGCGGACCGCGGCGCCATGTGGGCGTCCGTGCGCGACGGAGGCGCCTGACCACCGTTTCCGCGGGTCCGCGTGTCGATCGCCGAGCTGATCGCACGCGCGGCGAGCTCTCCGAGCGGCGCGGCAGTTCTCGACTTCGTGCTCCCGCGCTGCTGCGTCGTCTGCGAGCGACTGCTCGATCGCGGCGAGCACGGCATGGTATGCGGCCGTTGCTGGGCGCGTTTGCCATTGCTCCCGGCGCCGCGCTGCGAACGGTGTGGCCATCCGACGTACGGCCAGAAGTGCCGATGGTGCGAGTTGCTGCCGCCATACATTCGTGCGGCGCGCAGCGTGTGCTGGGCATCCGGCCCGATTGGACTCGGCGTCGTGCACGCGCTCAAGTACCAGGGCTGGCCGCGCGTGGCCGGTGAGATGGCCGCGCGAATGCACCGGCTGGACTGGCCGGCAGACGTGCTCGACGAACGTTGCGCCCTCGTTCCAGTACCGCTCTCCGCCAAGCGCGAGCGACAGCGCGGGTACAATCAGAGCGCGGAATTGTCGCGGGCGCTGGCGCAACACTGGTCGATTCCGTCCTGGAATGACGTACTCACGCGCGTGCGTCACACCGAAACGCAGACGCGGTTGACACCAGGGGACCGACTCCGCAACGTTTCCGGCGCATTTCGCGCTCGCCCGTCGGCGCGAAACGTGCTCCGCGGCACCCATGTCGTGATCGTCGACGATGTGGTGACGACCGCCGCGACCCTGAACGCGTGCGCTGCCGCGCTCTGCGATGGCGGTGCACGCATTGTTAGTTTCGTGACCTTCGGCCGGGCGCCGGCACTTGGCGACCGGTGGTAACCACTAAGGAGAGGGAAGGGATGGCCATTCGGATTGGCATCAACGGCTTTGGACGTATCGGCCGCCAGGTGCTGCGCGCCGCCAAACAGCAGGGTGTGGCCGACATCGAGTTCGTCGCGGTCAACGATCTCACGGACACGAAGACGCTCGCGCACCTGTTCAAGTACGACTCCGTGCATCGCACGTTCGACGGCGACGTCGAAGCAGGCGACGGCTCGATCACGGTGGACGGCGACGAGATTCACGTGTCGGCGGAAAAGGATCCGGCGCAATTGCCGTGGAAGGAGCTCGGGGTCGACATCGTGCTCGAGTCCACCGGCCGTTTCACGAATGCCGACGCGGCGCACAAGCACATCGACGCCGGCGCGAAAAAGGTGATCATCTCCGCGCCGGGCAAGGGCGAGGACATCACCATCGTGCTCGGCGTCAACGAATCAAAGTACGATTCGGCAAAGCACACGATCATCTCCAACGCGTCGTGCACGACCAATTGTCTGGTGCCGATGGTGAAAGTCATTCGCGATGCGTTCGGCTTCGTCCGCGGCTCGATGGTCACGGTGCACAGCTACACGAACGATCAAAACGTGCTCGACCTGCCGCACAAGGATCTGCGCCGGGCGCGTGCGGCCGCACTGTCGATCATTCCGACCACGACCGGCGCTGCCAAAGCCACGTCGCTCGTCATTCCGGAGCTCAAGGGAAAGCTCGACGGCATCTCGATCCGCGTGCCGACGCCCGACGTGTCGCTGACCGACCTCGCCGTCGTCGTCGACAAGCCGGTGACGGCCGAACAAGTCAACGATGCGTTCCGCACCGCCGCCGAAGGGCCGCTCGAGGGAATCATTCAATACACCGAGGAAGAGCTGGTCTCGAGCGACTACATCGGGAATCCGCATTCGTGCATTCTCGACGCGAAGAGCACGAACGTCGTCGATGGTCTGCTGATCAAGGTGTCGGGCTGGTACGACAATGAGTGGGGTTACGCGTCGCGCTGCGTCGACCTGCTGCGCTACGTCGCTGCGCGACTCTGACCGCTTCGCACGCCACATGAACAAGCGAACGATTCGCGACCTGTCGGACGCCGAGGTGCGCGGCAAACGCGCGCTGGTGCGCGTGGATTTCAACGTACCGCTCGCCGATGGACGCGTGACCGACGACACGCGCATTCGCGCCGCGCTGCCCACGATCCAGATGCTGCTCGATCGCGGCGCCCGCGTCGTGCTGCTCTCGCATCTCGGGCGGCCGAAAGGCAAGCCCGATCCGAAGTATTCGCTCGAGCCGGTCGGGCGACGCCTCGCCGAGCTGCTGCCCGACCAGCACGTGCTGTTCGTGGAGAGCACGGACACCGACGAGGCAATCAAGGCCACGCATAATCGGAACGCGCACGTCATCCTGCTCGAGAACACCCGCTTTCTCGGGGGCGAGGAATCGAACGACGAGCGCCTGTCGCGCGGTCTCGCCGAGCTGGGCGATTTCTACGTCAATGACGCGTTCGGTTCGGCACATCGGGCACACGCCTCGACCGAAGGCGTCGCGCACGTGCTGCACCCGGCGGTCGCCGGCCTGCTGATGCAGCGCGAGCTCGATTATCTGGGCGACGCATTGGAGAATCCTCAACGGCCGTTCGTCGCCATTCTCGGCGGCGCCAAGATCTCCGGCAAGATCGATGTCATCGAACACCTGCTGCCCAAGGTGGACCAGCTCGTGATCGGCGGCGCCATGGCATGCACGTTCTTCAACGCGATGGGACTCGAAACGGGCAAGTCGCTCGTGGAAGCGGACCGCGTCGACATGGCGAAGGACATTCTGGCCCGCGGGCGCGACAAGCTGCTGCTACCGACCGACGCAAACGTGAGCCCGTCACTCGACGCGGCGCAGAGCGCGCACGCCGTCCCCCGCGACGCCATCCCGGCCGATGAAGCCATGTTCGACATAGGCCCGGAGGCGTCGGCGCAGTTCGCGAGCGCCGTCGCTCGCGCGCGCACCGTGATCTGGAACGGACCGATGGGCGTCTTCGAAAAGCCGCCATTCGATGCGGGCACTCGCGCCGTTGCCGAGGCCATGGGTCGCGCGACGAAGACCGGTGCTACCACGATCGTCGGCGGCGGCGACTCGGCGGCTGCCGTCGCAGAGCTTGAGTTGGAGAATGCCATGAGCCACGTGTCGACGGGCGGCGGCGCCTCGCTCGAGTTCCTCGAGGGCAAGGTTCTGCCAGGCGTGGCGGCGCTCGACGACCGCCGTTGATGCGCCGCCCGGTTTTCATCGCGAACTGGAAGATGAATCACGGGCCGACCGAGGCCCGTGCGTACATGGCCGCGTTCACGGCGCGCTGGACGCCGCACGAGGATCGAACGGTGATCTTCTGCCCGCCGGCAATCTCGATCGGCGTCGTGATGCACGCGCTCGGCAGCCGGCGGGATATCGCGGTCGGCGTTCAGAACGTGTGGACTGAAGACGCCGGCGCATTCACCGGCGAGACGTCGGCACGGATGGCGGCTGATGCCGGCGCGCGGTACGCTCTCGTTGGACACTCGGAACGCCGACACGTGTTCGGCGAAACGGTCGCGGAGACCGCGCTCAAGTGCGCGGCCGCCGTGCGAAACGGCCTCACGCCAATCCTCTGCGTCGGCGAGCTGCTCGCTCAACGCGAAGCTGGAACGACGAACGAGATCGTGCTGAACCAGCTCCGCGCCGGACTCGCCGAAGTGGGGAATGAGAGTGTGGCGGCGGCGATCATCGCCTACGAGCCCGTGTGGGCGATCGGCACCGGCAAGACGGCAACGCCAGCGGACGCTTCCACCGTGCACGCCCATCTCCGTGGTGCGTTGCGCGAACGTATCGGCGATCGGGCCGCCGCCGTGCCGATCGTCTACGGCGGAAGCGTCAATGGGGGGAACGCCGAGTCGCTGTTGGCGGCGCGCGACGTGGACGGGCTGCTGGTCGGTGGCGCGTGCCTCGACCCGGCGAACTGGGCAACGATCTGCGGCACTCGGGCCGCGAAGGGTTGACGCAGCGCGCTAAGTATCGTGATATTTGGGGCTTACCCTCCGTCACACCGAGCTCGCCGCGATGCTGTACACCTTCCTGCTGATCCTCCTCATCATCGACAGTATCATCCTCTGCGTCGCAATCCTGATGCAATCAGGACAGGGCGGAGGCATGGCCGCATCGTTCGGCGGTGTGAGCAGCTCGGCCAGCTCGTTTCTCGGCACGCGTCAGACGGGAAATCTGCTGACCAAGGCGAGTTGGTGGTGCGGCGGAATTTTTCTCGGATTGTCATTCCTGCTTGCGCTCGCGTCGTCACGCAGCCGCACGCCCAAGTCGGTGCTCGATCAGGCGTTTCCGAATGCGCCCGTGACGGCGCCGGCGAACACAGCACCGGCCGGCGGCGCGAATCCGACCATTCCGCTCTCACCCGCGCCGACCACGACCGCGCCGGCGCCAGCCAGCGGTGCTCAAGGTTCGGCATCGAAGCCGGCGCCAGCCACGCCCGCGCCGACGAAAAAGCCGTAACGGCGTGAGCGACGCCCCACGCGGTCGGCCAGGGTTCCTCCTCCTCGAGGATGGAACCCTGTTTCGCGGAAATCTCATCGGCGGCACCATGCCCACCGTCGCCGAGGTGGTGTTCACGACGAACATGAGCGGCTACCAGGAGGTGTTCACCGACCCCTCCTACCGCGGCCAGATCGTCGTGATGACGGCGCCGATGATCGGCAACTACGGCGTGAACACGTCAGACCCCGAATCGGCGCGAGCGCAAGTCGCCGGCGTGGTCGTTCGCGAGCTGTCGCGCAGCTATTCGAACTGGCGAGCCGAAGGCAGTCTCGCGTCGTGGTTCGAGACATCGCAAGTGCCGGTACTCGAGGATGTTGACACTCGCCGCCTCACTCGGCACCTGAGATCGGCAGGTGTGATGCGTGGCGTCATCGCCGACGGAATCGAGCCGTCACGCGAGGCGTTGATTGCGCTCGACGCCTGCCCGGCGATGGAAGGTCTCGATCTCGCCACTCGCGTGACGACGCCCTCGAAGTACGAGTGGGGGAATCCGAGCGCTCCATACCACATCGTGGCGTACGATTTCGGCATCAAACGCAACATTCTGCGGCTCTTTGCCGAACACGACTGCCATGTCACGGTGGTTCCCGCCGAAACGCCGGCGGAGGAAGTGCTTGGGCTCGCGCCGAATGGAGTGTTCCTGTCGAACGGCCCGGGTGATCCCGCAGCCGTGTCGTATGCGCCAACGGTTGTTCGCACGATTGCCCGCGAAGGTGTGCCGATCTTCGGTATCTGTCTGGGACACCAGATCCTCGGCCTCACTTTCGGCGCGCGCACCGTCAAGATGCCCTACGGCCACCGCGGCGGAAATCATCCGGTGCGCGAAGTCGACAGCGGTCGCGTGCTGATCACCTCACAAAATCACGGCTTTGCCGTGGAAGGCGCGGACGAGGGAATACCGGGTGCGCCCGACCTCGAAGTGACCCACGTGAACCTGAACGACGGCTCGATTGAGGGCCTGCGCCACCGCTCGATGCCGATCTTTGCGGTCCAGTACCATCCGGAAGCGGCCCCCGGCCCTCACGATGCTCGGCCGCTGTTCGACGATTTCATGAAAACGGTCCGTTCGCACGCGGCCACAAGTGACCCAAACTCTTGACACACAAGAGTTAACGTCGCTAAGTTCGGTATGCGTTCCCGGGTTCTCGGGCGCCTGAACACGAGGCATTTCGCATGACCAAAGCCGACCTGGTCGAGAGAGTCACGGCCCAGATTTCCCGGACTGCCGGGCCGATGATCTCCAAGAAAGACTGCGCCCGCGTCGTCGACGCTTTCCTGGAGTCGATCAAAGAAGCGCTGCAGGGTCAGAAGAACATCGAAGTCCGCGGTTTCGGCACGTTCAAGATTCGGCATCGCAAGACGCGCATGGCGCGAAATCCACGGACGGGCTCGCCTGTCGAAGTCTCCGCGAGGCCAGTGCCGGTGTTCAAACCGTCCAAGGAGCTCCGCGCGATGGTGGCGGGCCTCGAGCTCAGTGATTTCGAAGACGACATCGAGGAGATGACCGAGGCCTAAGCGCTTTTGCTTTTTCAGTTTATCACGGCTCGATGCCCGCTCGGCATCGGGCCGTTCGCAATTCGGCGTGCGTCGACCGAAGCTTCCCACTTCGCCATATTCGGGGTAGCATCACTCATGACGGTGACTGTGCTGTTGTTCGCCTCCTACGCGGAATCGGTCGGCGCCAGCTCGATCGATGTCGAGCTGCCGAGTGGCGCGACGGTGGCTGACGTCATCGGATCGGTGCGCGAGCTGCCTGGAGCAGGCCGTCTCCCGCGCGAGCCGCTGGTCGCGGTGAACGAGCGGTATGCGGCGCGTCACGACGTCGTGCACGCCGGTGACGAGGTCGCGATCATTCCACCAGTCGCCGGAGGCTGAATGCGCACCGCTATAGTGGAGCGCCCGATCGACGCGCAGCAGTTGCTCGGCGAAGTGGCGCGGGTGGCGAACGGCGCAACTGTGCTCTTCCTCGGCACCGTGCGCGAGGTGAACGATGGGCGCGAAGTCTCCGGCATGGAATACAGCGCCTATCGTTCGATGGCCGAGCGCGAGTTGGCGGACATCGCGCGCGAGGCCGCTGAGCGCTTCGACACGCGCGACATCGTCGTTGAGCACCGCATTGGAACTCTCGAGCTGGGCGAAGCCAGCGTGGCGATCGCCGTCGCGCATCCGCACCGAGGCGCTGCGTACGAGGCCAATCGATACATCATCGAGCAGCTCAAGCAGCGCGTTCCGATCTGGAAGCTGGAGCACTACGTCGACGGGACGCGCGAGTGGGTGGCTGCCGAGAGGAGAGAGGGAAGAGAGGAGAGGAGAGAAGTCGTTGGTTCCGGGGGAGCGGCATGAGTGACTTGAACGGGACTGCCCAAAGCACGACCAGCGACAGCGGCGAGTTTGCAGCGCTGCGCGATCAATTCGGACGGAGCATCGAGTATCTCCGTATCTCCGTCACCGACCGCTGCAACTTCCGCTGCGTCTACTGCATGCCGGAGACGGGCATGCAGTGGCTGCCGAAAGCCGACATTCTCTCGTACGAAGAGATTACCGAGGTCGTGCGGCAGCTCGCGCCGCTCGGGCTGAGGCGACTGCGCATCACCGGCGGAGAGCCGACGATTCGCCCGCAAATTCACGAGCTGGTGCGCATGCTGCGCGCGATTCCAGAGATCACGGACATCGCGCTGTCGACGAACGGCGTTCGGCTCCCGGCGATCGCGCCGCTGTTGCGCGAGGCGGGGCTCGATCGCGTCAACATGAGCGTCGACAGCCTGCGGGCCGATCGGATCGCGACCATTGCTCGACGCGATCTCGGCTTCGACCCGGTGCGGTCGGCGACGGCCGCGCACGACGCCGGCCTCGATCCGGTCAAGCTCAACATGGTCGTGATGCGCGGCATCAACGACGACGAGGTCGAAGATCTCGCGCGCCTCACGCTCGCGCATCCATGGCACGTGCGCTTCATCGAGTTGATGCCCGTCGGCGACCTGCGCTCGCTCACGTGGTCGCACGTCGTTCCAACCGACGAGCTGCTCGCACGCCTCAACGCGATCGCGCCGCTCGCGCCGTCCGAAGGTCCGTCGCGCGGCAACGGACCGGCTGCCTACTATCGCTGGCCGAGCGCCGCGGGCACGATCGGCGTCATCACGCCGATGACGCACACGTACTGTGCGTCGTGCAATCGCGTGCGACTCACCGCCGATGGACGGCTGCGCACTTGCTTGTTCGGCGACCACGAAGTGGATCTTCGCACCGCGCTGCGCGCGGGCGAGCCGCTCGAGCCGTTGTTCCGTCAGGCGCTCGCCAACAAGCCGAAGGAGCACGAGCTGCTGCAGATGCGCATCGGCGGATTGAAGGCGCTCTCGCAAGTCGGCGGTTGAGACACGGCGGAACGGCGCAACGGTAGAGCGCGCGGACGGGCCTGATTAGGTTTCGCTTCAGTCCTTCCACTCAAGCGAACCATTCATGGTCAATAAAATCACCGTCGTTGGCGCTGGAAACGTTGGCGCAACGACCGCGCAGCGCGTCGCGGAGAAAGAGCTGGCCAGCACCGTCGTCATGGTTGACGTCGTTGAAGGCATTCCACAGGGCAAGGGACTCGATCAGTGGGAGTCCGCACCGATCGAAGGCTTCGATTCCCGCATCGTCGGCACGAACGGCTATGACGAGACGGCGGAATCCGACATCGTCATCATCACCGCCGGCATCGCGCGCAAGCCCGGTATGTCGCGCGACGATCTGCTCAATACGAACGCCGGCATCGTGAAGCAGGTCGCCGAGCAGATCAAGAAGTCGTCGCCGAACGCGATTCTCATCATCGTCTCGAACCCGCTCGACGTGATGTGCTACGTCGCGAAGCAGGTCAGCGGGTTTCCACGCGAGCGCGTACTCGGCATGGCGGGAGTACTCGACACCGCGCGATACCGCTCGTTCCTCGCCGAAGCGCTCGACGTTTCCGTGCGTGACATCCAGGCGATGGTCCTTGGCGGGCACGGCGACACGATGGTCCCGCTCATCTCCTACACGAGCGTGAGCGGCATTCCGATCACGCAGCTCATCGCGCGCGACACGCTCGACAGCATCATCACACGCACGCGCGGCGGTGGCGGCGAGATCGTCAAGCACCTCAAGACCGGTTCGGCCTACTACGCCCCTTCGGCGGGCGCGGTGCAGATGGCCGAGGCAATCGCATTCGATCAGCATCGCATTCTGCCGTGCGCGGCGTGGCTCACGGGAGAATACGGCATGAAGGATCTGTTCCTCGGCGTGCCTTGCAAGCTCGGTCGTCGCGGTCTGGAGCGGATCATCGAGGTCGAGCTGACGGCCGATGAGCGCGCCGCGCTCCAGAAGAGCGCCGACGCCGTCCGGGAGCCGATGAAAGCCGTGAAGTTGTAACGGCACATGAGCTTTCTCACCGCCTTCTACCGGTCGACGATCGGGAAGAAGATCATCATGGGCGTCACGGGCCTGATTGGCGTGGCATTCGTGATCGTCCACATGCTCGGCAACCTGCAGGTGTTCGTCGGACCGGCAAAGCTGAACGGCTACGGCGCGCTGCTGCATGGGCCGCTCGACGAATTCACCTGGCTGATCCGCATCATCCTGATCGTCGCGGTCGTGCTGCACGTGTTGATGGCGTATCAGTTGACGCGCATCTCCGCCGCTGCGCGGCCGGTCGGGTACGAGCGCAAGGAGCCGCAAGCCGCCACGTGGGCGTCGCGCACGATGAAGTGGGGCGGCGTGCTGCTGCTCGTGTTCATCGTCTTTCACATTCTGCACTTCACGACCCAGACGATCGATCCCGCCGGTTGGCGCGGCATGACCGATTCGCGAGGCGATCGCGACGTCTATGGCAACATCGTCGCGAGCTTTCGCATCTGGTGGGTCGCGGCATTCTACATCGTGGCCATGATCGCGCTGGGCTTCCACCTGTATCACGGCGCCTGGAGCTCGGTACGCACGCTGGGCTACGCCAAGTCCTCGCCACATCCGCTGCATCGGCCGATCGCGCTCGCGATCGCGGTGATCGTGTGGCTCGGGTTCACGCTCGTTCCCGTCGGCGTCATCGCCGGCGTCATCCGGTAAGCCATGGAGCTGAAGTCCAAGGCCCCTTCGGGGCCAATCGACAAGAAGTGGAGCAAGCACCGGTTCGAGATGAAGCTGGTGAATCCCGCGAACAAGCGGAAATACACTGTCATCGTCGTCGGATCCGGCCTGGCCGGCGGATCGGCGGCGGCGTCGCTCAGCGAGCTGGGATACAACGTCAAGTGCTTCTGCTTCCAGGATTCGCCGCGCCGCGCGCACAGCATCGCCGCGCAGGGCGGCATCAACGCGGCGAAGAATTATCAGAACGACGGCGACAGCGTATACCGTCTGTTCTACGACACGGTCAAGGGCGGCGACTATCGGTCGCGTGAATCGAACGTGTACCGGCTGGCGGAAGTCAGCGTCAACATCATCGACCAGTGCGTGGCGCAAGGCGTTCCGTTCGCGCGCGAGTACGGCGGCATTCTCGCCAACCGGTCGTTCGGCGGCGCGCAGGTGTCGCGCACCTTCTACGCGCGCGGCCAGACCGGGCAGCAGCTGCTCCTCGGCGCGTATCAGGCGTTGGAGAAGGAGATCTCGCGCGGTGGCGTGACGATGTATCCACGGACCGAGATGCTCGACGTGGTCGTCGTCGACGGGCGCGCGCGCGGCATCGTGGTGCGCGACATGGTGAGCGGCGCGATCGAGACGCATCTGGCCGACGTCGTCGTGCTCGCAACCGGCGGGTACAGCAACGTGTTCTATCTGTCGACGAACGCGAAGGGCTCGAACGCGACGGCGATCTGGCGGGCGTACAAGCGTGGTGCGGCATTCGCCAACCCCTGCTACACGCAGATTCACCCGACGTGCATTCCGCAGAGCGGCGAGCATCAGTCCAAGCTCACGCTCATGAGCGAGTCATTGCGCAACGATGGGCGTGTGTGGGTGCCGAAGCGCAAGGAGGATTGCGGCAAGCGCCCGCAGGACATTCCCGAGCAGGATCGCGACTACTATCTCGAGCGGAAGTACCCAAGCTTCGGCAATCTCTCGCCGCGCGACATTGCATCGCGCGCGGCGAAGGAAGTCTGCGACGAGGGCCGCGGCGTGGGGCCCGGCGGCCGCGGCGTCTATCTCGACTTCGCCGACGCCATCAACCGGCTCGGTCGCGAGCGCATCGCCGAGCGGTACGGCAATCTTTTCGAGATGTATGAACGCATCACGGACGAGAATCCGTACGAAGTGCCAATGCGCATCTACCCGGCGCCGCACTACACCATGGGCGGCTTGTGGGTGGATTACAACCTGATGAGCACCATTCCGGGGCTGCACGTGGTTGGCGAAGCGAATTTCTCCGATCACGGCGCGAACCGCCTCGGCGCGAGCGCGTTGATGCAGGGCCTTGCGGACGGCTACTTCGTCGCACCGCTCACGGTGGGCGATTATCTCGGCTCGAACAAGCTCGCACCAGTGACGCACGATGCGCCTGAAGTGCGCGCGACGGAAGCGGCCGTGCGCGCCCGCACCGAGAAGCTGCTGTCGGTGCACGGCACTCGGACGGTCGCATCGTTCCATCGCGAGCTCGGTCGGGTCATGTGGGAGCATTGCGGCATGGCGCGCTCGGCGGAGGGGTTGAAGGAGGCGCTCGAGATCATTCCGAGGCTGCGCGACGAGTTCTGGCACGACGTCCGCATTCCGGGCACCGGCGCCGAATTGAATCAATCGCTCGAGCACGCCGGCCGCGTGGCTGATTTTCTCGAGCTGGCGGAACTGATGTGCCGCGACGCGCTGCACCGCGACGAATCATGCGGCTGCCATTTTCGGGTCGAGTATCAGACCTCCGATGGCGAAGCGCTGCGCAACGACGAGCGGTTCGCGTATGTCGCCGCCTGGTCGTACGACGGCGATGGCAAGCCGCCGGTGCTGAACAAGGAACCGCTGGTGTTCGAGAACGTGGCGCTCTCACAGCGGTCGTACAAGTGACGCGAATGACTTCGCAACCAGTGATCCGTTCCGATCGATGAATCTGACTTTATACGTGTGGCGGCAGGCCGGCCCCGATGCACCGGGGGCGATGGAGCGCTACGACGCGCAGGACATCAGCCCCGACATGTCGTTTCTCGAGATGCTCGATGTCGTTAACGAGGGCCTCGTCGAGGCGGGGAAGCTGCCGATTGCGTTCGATCACGACTGCCGCGAGGGGATCTGCGGCTCGTGCGGCATGATGATCAACGGCGTCGCGCACGGTCCGATGAAGGGCACGGCGACCTGTCAGCTGCACATGCGCAGCTTCGACGACGGCGCGACGGTGTACATCGAACCCTGGCGGTCGCGCGCATTTCCCGTCGTGAAGGATCTGGTGGTGAATCGCAGTGCGTTGGATCGAATCATTGCATCGGGCGGGTTCATCACAGCCCCGACCGGCAGCGCACAGGACGCCAACAACATCCTCATCGCGAAGCCGGACGCGGACGACGCGATGGATGCGGCGGCGTGCATCGGCTGCGGTGCGTGCGTCGCCGCCTGCCCGAACGGCTCGGCCTCGCTGTTCACCGCGGCCAAGATCTCGCACCTTGGCCTGCTGCCACAGGGACAACCCGAGCGCGACCGCCGCGCTCGCCGAATGGTCGCGCAGATGGACGCCGAGGGCTTTGGCCACTGCACGTGGCATGGCGAATGTCAGGAGGCGTGCCCGAAGGAGATCAGCATCGATACGATCGCGCGGATGAATCGCGATTTCATCGCCGCGACGCTCGCCGTGCGCGAGGAGAAATCCGCCGTCGGCGCCGGGTAATCGCCGGAGAGGTTCGGCCGCGGCGCGCGGCGTTCGACCGGTGGCGCGGCCCGTGCAAGCTGACTGCGCCACACGGCGAACGAGGCGCGTATGACCAATCCGCGGCCTGGAGATCAGGGCGGACAGATCCCACAACATCAGTATCCCGACGCCGAGGCCCAGCTCGGCGGCGCGGACGCGGTCGAGAAGACGACCTACGTGACGGGGGAGGGCACGAACCCGCACGCGCAACACGTTCCCGGCACGCCAGCCGGCCGAATGCCGGCCGCGCAGCGCCGCCGCAATCCCGTATTCTGGATTGTGGCGGTCGTGGTCGTGCTACTCGTCATCCTGTACGCCGCTGGACTGTTCCGCTGAGGCCCTACGGGCCGTCGGTTATTTCTCGCGAGTCCACAGCAGCAACGCTCCGCACGGACTCGCCCCCTGGTACTCGGCCGGAGCCGATTGCGAGCTGGGATAGTACTCCACTCCGGTCAGATTGGTGGCCTCGATGCTGTTCAGGTTGGTCGGCGGCGAGCGCGGAGATACCTGCGCCGGATCGAACAGCTGCACGCCATCGAGAAACACGGTGACGTAGCATCGTTGCGGGACTTGCGAGCTGGACGCGATCGGCTTTCCGTCCGCACCCTTGCATCGTTGAAAGACCCCGCACTGCGCCGCGGCGCCACCGTACCGTCCGGTGATCGCGTAGACGTTGTTGCCGGATCGGTACAGTTCCAAGCCTGGTGCGCGACTCTCGAGAATGCTGCTGAACGGTTTGGACTCGTTCTGACGCAGAACCGAATCAGCGATGAAGTACCCGCCCTGGTGCGAATTCATGCGCTCCATGAACCCGCGCAGATTCGGCGAGATGTACTTCTGGGCGTCAGCGCGCGTGACAACCGAGTCGAGCGTCACCGGCGCGGGATGGAGCACGAAATTGAGTGACGCGTCGGCGTTCGGTCCGACAGTCACCGAATCCGATGCCGACCGATAGCCAACACGTCTGGTCTCGACCAACCATGTGCCGGGCGGGATCGGCGGGAACCGGAACTCTCCCATCCAGTTGCTTCGCGTGCCAACGCCGAGGGCGCGAATCGTGAGCTCGACGCCGCCGATGCCATGCACGCCGGCCGAATCGCTGGTCACGTTCCCGATGATCGAGCGTTTCGCCGGAACCTGCGCGGCAGCCGCATTTGAAACGACAGCGGCAAGCACGACGAGCAGTCGCGCGATGCTGCGGTCCGTCGACCTCTCAATGCTCGTTCCGCCTGACATTGGCAACCTCACGCGCATCATCTGCCGCCCTGCGTGCCGTTCGGCCGAGCGCTCGTGCCGGGCTCAGAGCCGCGGCAGCGTTACTCCGACCTGGCCCTGGTACTTGCCGCTCTTGTCCTTGTACGACACTTCCGGCTCCTCTTCGCCGCGGAAGAACAGCACCTGCGCGATGCCTTCGTTGGCGTAGATGCGTGCCGGCAGCGGCGTGGTATTCGAAATTTCCAACGTCACGTAGCCTTCCCACTCCGGCTCGAGTGGCGTGACGTTGGTGATGATGCCACAGCGCGCGTACGTCGACTTGCCCACCGTGACGGTGAGAATGTTCCGCGGAATGCGAAAGTACTCGACGGAGCGCGCGAGGGCGAACGAGTTGGGCGGCACGATACACACGTCGCCCTCGAATGGTACGAACGACTTCGGATCGAATTGCTTCGGGTCGACGATCGAGTTCAGCACGTTCGTGAAGATCCGGAACTCGTGCGCCACTCGCATATCGTAGCCGTACGAGCTGACGCCGTACGAGATCACGCCCTTGCGGACCTGCCGACCCTCATACGGTTCGATCATCCCGTGCTCGCGGGCCATGCGGGTGATCCAGCGGTCGGACATGATCATTGATGGAGAGGAGAGAGGAGAGAGGAGAGAGGAGAGGGAACCACCGAGAGGCGAGGTGCGAGAGCACAGACGACAGACCGGCGCCGCGCGGAAGTTATTTCGCGTCCTGCGCCACGCCAAGCTCGCCGCGCACGCTCGCTCCCCGCTCAACCGCTCCGGCGCACTTCCTTCCTCTCTCCTCTCTCCTCTCTCCACTCTCCTCTCTCAAGCAATTGACATCGTTTCCGGAAACAGGGTAATTTTCGCCCGCGGACTTAGTGAAAGTTTTCACGAAGTTGGGAGACCCATGCTCCACACGTACTTCCCGGTGTTGCTGCTCCTGGGCTTTGTGGTCGTCAACGCGATCGTAATGCTCGGCCTCTCCCATCTCACCCTCCGCCCGCGCCCCAGTCCCGTCAAGCAGACGCCGTACGAGTCCGGCATTCCCCCACTCGGCGACGCCCACGAGCGCTTTTCGGTCAAGTTCTACATGGTCGCGGTTCTGTTCATCATCTTCGACATCGAAACGGTCTTCATGATTCCGTGGGGCGCGTACTACCGGCAGCTCTCCTGCACGGTGCCCCTTGCCAATAACGTCTGTCCCGCGGGACGCATGTCGCTGTTCGGGCTCTCGGAGATGATCGTCTTCATCATCATTCTGCTCGTCGGTTTCATCTACGTGTGGAAGAAGGGAGCGCTGCAATGGGATTGAGTCCACGTCCGGAGCCTCACAGAGTCGAGATGTCGAGCGATGAGCCCTGGCTCACGACCAGGCTCGACCAATTCGTCAACTGGGGCCGCAAGAACTCGCTCTGGCCAATGCCGTTCGGGACCGCGTGCTGCGCGATCGAGTTCATGGCGACCGCCGCGAGCAAGTACGACATCGCGCGCTTCGGCATGGAGCGCCAGGCCTTTTCGCCGCGTCAGGCGGACCTGCTGATCTGCGCTGGGCGCGTGCCGTTCAAGCTCGCGCCGGTGCTGCGCCGCATCTGGCAGCAGATGCCGCAGCCCAAGTGGTGCATCTCGATGGGCGCGTGCGCGTCGTCGGGCGGCATGTTCGACAACTATGCGGTGGTGCAGGGCATCGACGCGATCATTCCCGTCGACGTTTACGTCCCCGGCTGTCCGCCGCGGCCCGAAGGTCTGATCTACGGCATCATGATGCTGCAGAAGAAGATTCAGCACGAGCGGTCGAGCGATCCGTCGCTCCGCCAGGAAATGGAGCCCGATCCAACGACGCAGCTGTATGTGTCGCCGGCGGTGATCGACGAGATCTCGGAGCCGTTCGGGAATTCGGTGCATCAAACGCGTTCCGGCCTGTGAGCAACGGGTTCACGCCGACGGCCGCCGGGCGCGCACTGCCCGGCGACGCCGCGCCGCCGTCGACGCCAAAGGAGATTCCGCATCGCGGCGGTGCGATGAATCCGTCGGTCGACGCGCTCCACGGTCGATTCGCCGGCGCGATCACGCGCGCCGAGGTCGTATGGGGCGAAACTACGATCGTGGTCGACGGCGCGCGGGTGCACGACATCATTCAATGGCTGCACGACGACGACGCGCAGCGGTACGACTATCTGTCCGACGTCACGGCGGTCGAGTTCCGCGATCTCGAAGAGCCGATCGAGGTGGTCTGGCACCTTCGCTCGCTGCCGTTCCGCCGCTTTCTCCGGGTCAAAGTGCAGCTCGAGCGTGGGTCGACCCTCGAGGTGCCGAGTGTGTGGGACATCTATAAGAGTGCCGATTGGCTCGAACGCGAGTGCTACGACATGTTCGGCATTCGATTCAACGGCCATCCCGACCTGCGGCGCCTGCTGATGTGGGAGCAGTACGCCGAGGGCTTTCCGCTGCGCAAGGACTTTCCGCTGCGCGGTCGTTTCAGCCGCTCGGAGCAGTTGCGTCAGGCACTCGCGGCCAATCCGGAGGCGCGCTACTCGAAGGAGGAGTTGTCGATCGCCGAAGCGTTCGAGGATCTCCCGAACGACATGCAGCGCCGGCTGGAATCGGGCGAACCGACGGGAGAATAGGGATCGATGGCGACGACGAAACGCACGGTCGAGGTCGAGCTTTCCACCACCGGTCTGGATGCCCAGGGCCGGCCGCGGCGCGTGCCGCTCGTCGTCGACGAGCAGGGCGCGCCGGTGTCGGTGGAAGTGCCGTCGTCGATCGAGCCCGGGCTGCAGGGCGAGCACATGCTCATCAACATCGGCCCGCAGCATCCGGCGACGCACGGCGTGCTCCGCCTGGTGCTCGAGCTCGATGGTGAAACGGTGGTCCGGTGCATTCCGCACATCGGCTACCTGCATTGCGGCTTCGAGAAGATCGGCGAGTACCGGCAATACAATCAGATCATCCCGTGGACGGATCGTGAGGATTATCTGAATTCGCCCGGCAACAACGTCGCGTTCGCGCTCGGCGCGGAGCGGCTGTTCGGCATCGAGATCACCGAGCGGTGCAAGGTGCTGCGCGTCATTCTCATGGAGCTGTCGCGCATCATCTCGCACCTCGTCTGGCTCGGCACCACCTGCATCGACATCGGCGCGTTCACTCCGTTCCTCTGGTCGTTCCAGGAACGCGAGAACGTCTACAACCTGTTCGAGAACTGGATCGGCGCGCGGCTCACCACGACGTTCACACGCGTGGGCGGCATGGGCGCCGACATTCCCGACGGCTGGGTCGACCAGCTCACCGCGTTCGTCAAGCACTTTCCCGAGACCGTCAGCGAGATCGACCGCGTCATCACGCGGAACGGCATCTGGGTCGGGCGCACGGTCGGCCTCGGCGTGATGTCAGCCGACGAGGCGGTGAACTACGGATTGTCGGGCCCCATGGCGCGCGCGTCCGGCGTCGCGTGGGACATGCGAAAGGACTTCCCGTATCTCGATTACGAAACGTACGACTTCGACGTTCCGGTCGGCACGAACGGCGACGTCTACGATCGCTACCTCGTCCGCATGGAAGAGCTGCGGCAGTCGACGCGCATCCTCGAGCAGGCGATCAAGCGGCTGCCCGACGGGCCGGTGAACGTCGCCGATCATCGCGCGATCCTGCCGCCGAAGAGCAAGGCGACCAGCGACATGGAGTCGATGATCCACCACTTCAAGCAGGTAATGGAAGGACCGCGGCCGCCCCGCGGCGAGTCCTACGTCGCCGTCGAAAGTCCGAAGGGCGAGAAGGGCTACTATATGGTCTCGGACGGATCGTCCAAGCCGGTTCGCTGGCGCATTCGGCCGCCGTCCTTCGTGAACCTCTCGGCGATTCCGCGCATGGTCGAAGGCCATCTGCTCTCCGACGTGATCGCGATCAATGCCTCGATCGACATCGTGATGGGAGAGATCGACCGATGAGCGATCCCACCTATTTCCGCGTCCATCGCGAAGTCGGCGACCTCCGGGCGCCTGCCGAGGCATCGCACGGCGATCATCCGCACGGCCCGTACACGCCGGTCTTCGCGCCGGGCAGCGCGCGACGGAAGGAACTGGACGAGGTGCTGTCGCGTTACCCGACGAAGACGGCCGGGCTGCTCGCCGCCCTCTGGATGGTGCAGCACGAACACGGATGGGTGAGCGACGATGCCATGGCGGAAGTCGCAGAGGTGCTCGAGCTCACACCGGCATACGTGAAAGGCGTCGTGACGTTCTATACGATGTACCATCAACATCCGGTCGGTCGCCACTTCATACAGGTCTGCACGACGTCACCGTGCAACATTTGCGGCGCCGAGCAGGTCGTCGAGTCGTTCCTGAAGCACACGGGCTGCCAGGAGCTTGGCCAGACTTCGCCCGACGGCAAGTACACAGTGATCGAAGTCGAATGCCTCGGGGCGTGCGGTTTTGCGACGCCGGTCATGATCAATGAGGATTTCATCGAGTCGGTCACTCCTGAAGGTGTGCCCGGAATTCTCTCGAAACTCGGCTGATGGGATATCCGCACAAGCCACACGCGCGCGAGGCGACCGTCCTTTCGAAGTATTTCGGCGACCCCGATGCGATCACGCTGGACGGCTGGAAGAAGCGCGGCGGCTACACGGCGCTGAAGAACGCGCTTGGGATGGCGCCGGCCGATATCGTCACGATCGTCAAGGACTCCGGTCTGCGCGGGCGGGGCGGCGCAGGCTTTCCGACCGGCGTCAAATGGTCGTTCATGAAGCCGGGGGATGGGAAGCCGCATTATCTCTGCTGCAACGCCGACGAGTCCGAGCCCGGGACGTTCAAAGATCGCGAAATAATGCGGTGGACGCCGCACGCGCTCGTAGAAGGGTGCGCGATCGGTTCGTACGCCATCGGCGCCGAGACCTGCTACATCTACATTCGCGGCGAGTTCACCGAACCGCTCGTGCGGGTCGAGAACGCCATCAAGGAATGCTACGCCGCCGGGATTCTCGGCAAGAACGCGATGGGCAGCGGCAAGACGATCAACATCTACGTACATCGCGGCGCCGGCGCGTACATCTGCGGTGAAGAGACCGCGATGATGAACTCGATCGAAGGCCGCCGCGGAAACCCGCGCATCAAGCCGCCGTTTCCCGCGGTGGCGGGAGTCTTTGGCCAGCCGACGACGATCAACAACGTCGAGACGCTCGCGGCGGTGCCGCAGATCCTGAACAACGGCGCCGCGTGGTACAAGCAATGGATGCGCGCCGACAACCCGAAGAGCACGGGCACCAAGCTCTATTCGGTGTGCGGCAACATCGCTCGGCCGGGGCTGTACGAGGTGCCGATGGGCTTTCCATTCAAGGACTTCCTCTATGACTTGTGTGGAGGTCCACTGCCCGGCCGAAAGTTCAAGGCAATCATCCCTGGCGGCATCTCGGTGCCGATCCAGACAGTCGAGGAAGCCGAAGCCAGCCTGATGGATTACGAGGGTTTCGTCGCACAAGGCACGATGCTGGGATCGGGCGGCGTGATCGTGATCGATGACGCACAGAACCTGGTGAAGCAGATCGCGCGCGCCACCCGCTTCTTTGCCCACGAGAGCTGCGCGCAATGCACCCAGTGCCGAGAGGGCACGGCGTGGACGACACGCATCCTCGAGCGGATCGTCGCCGGCGACGGCACGTCGGAGGATCTCGACACGCTCCTCTCGATCGGCGACAACATGACCGGCAAGACGATTTGCGTCCTGAGCGACTCATGCGCGACGCCCGTCGCGAGCGGAATCAAGAAGTTCCGCGGCGATTTCGAGGCGCTCATCAAAAACAAGAAACACGTCCTCGTGCCAGCGGCGGTAGCGTAGATGCCCAACACTCCGGAATCGATGCCGTACGCTTCGTTCGGCGCGCCCACGCCGCCCGGGGCGGTGCCGAAAACAGTGACCCTCACCATCGAGGGCCGCGAGGTCACCGTGCCGGAAGGCACGTCGATTCTCGAAGCGGCGAAGCACGCGGGCATTCTCGTTCCGCACTACTGCTATCATCCCGGGCTTCCGGTCGCCGGCGTATGCCGCATGTGTCTGGTCGAGGTGGAGAAGGCGCCGAAGCTCGCCCCATCGTGCGCGACGACCGTCGCCGAAGGCCAGATCGTGCACGTCCACTCGGAGAAGGCGCTCGAAGCACGGAAGGGCGTGCTCGAGATGCTGCTCATCAATCATCCGCTCGATTGTCCGATCTGCGACCAATCCGGCGAATGCGAGCTGCAGGACTACACGTACCGCGAAGGCCGAGCCCAGGGACGGCTGCGCGATCCCAAGCGCTTCAATCCCGTAGAGGACTTCGGCGGCGACGTCCTCTACGTCACGAACCGCTGCATCTACTGCACGCGCTGTGTGCGGTTCATGGACGACATCGCTCATGACCCGGTGCTCAACGTCAGCGAGCGTGGGGATCGCGCCGTCATCGGCAAGTTCGAGGGCAAGGACCTCACGCATCCGTGGGCCGGCAACGTGATCGATCTCTGCCCGGTCGGCGCGCTGCTGTCGAAGGACGCGCTCAACAAGACGCGCTCCTGGGAAGTCGACCGCACGGCGTCGGTTTGCCCGAACTGCTCGCAAGGCTGCAACATGACGATCGAGACACGCGACAACGTCGTCACGCGTCTGCGGCCGCGTCCGAACGAAGACGTGAACTCGTACTTCATGTGCGACCACGGCCGGCTCAACTACCGCTGGATGAATCGGCAGGATCGCGTCGACGTGCCAATGGTGCGCGCGGGCGCAACGCTGCAAGGCACCGATTGGCAGCTCGCGATCGCCGAGGCGGGCCGCGTGCTCGCGGGCAAGAAGGCATTCGTGCTCGCGTCGCCGATGCTGTCGAATGAAGCATTGTTCCTGCTGTCCCAACTCGTCACGAAAACGGGCGGCGCGGGCGCGTTCCGCGTCGAGCAGGGCGACGAAGCGCCACTGCCAGGCGTCGAAGATCTTGCGTTGCGCGCCGATCGCGCCGCGAATGCCCGAGGGGCCGAGCTGTTCGGCTTCACGCGCTCGAACAAGCCGCTGGAAAAACTGGGCTCGGGCGACGTGCTGATCGTCGCCGACGAGGAGCTGGCCGGCGCCGATGCGCCCGACGTGGCGCGGGCGAGCGCGATCATCGTGATCGGCACGACGCTGCCGGCCTGGGCGCGACACGCCGCGGCCGTCGTGCTGCCGATCGCGAACTTCGCGGAAGAAGAAGGCACGTTCACGAACCTCCGCGGGCGCGTGCAGCGGTTCATGCAGGCCAAGGCCGCACCGGGGTTCGCGCGGCCGAGCTGGTTCGTGCTGTCCGATCTGCTCGGGCAGCTCGGCGCGTCGGCGAACTATATGCTCGCCAGCGACGTGTTCGGCGCGATCGCGTCAGCGCATCCGGAGTTCGCCGGACTGTCGTACGATGCGCTCGGCCTCCGCGGCAAGCCGGTCGCTGGTGCTGCGGCACCGGCAGGAGCCGGCGCATGATCCTCGCGCTCCTGCAGGACGCGCCGCAGCAGACGTTTCAGGCGAACGGACTCGAGCATCTCATGCCGCCGGCGAGCGGCGGCATCTGGTTCCTGGCGACCGTCGTGAAGCTGCTGCTCATCTTCACGATCTACATGGTCGGCGTGATGCTGGTGATCTGGCTCGAGCGCCGCGTGTGCGCGTTCATCCAGGATCGCCGCGGACCGAATCTCGTCGGACCGCACGGATTGCTGCAGTCCGTGGCCGACGGGGTGAAGAACATCATGAAGGAGGAGACGTACCCCGGCCAGGCGTATCTGCCGCTGTTCGTCCTCGCTCCGACACTGGCATTCATTCCCGCGCTGCTCGTCTGGTCGGTGATTCCGTACGGCGCGCCGTGGGTGACTTCGAAAGGCACGATCGACATGGCGCTCGCGCCGATGCCGATCGGGTTCCTGTTCATTCTGTCGATCGCATCGCTCGGCGTGTACGGGATCGTGCTGGCCGGCTGGTCGTCGAACAACAAGTACTCGCTGCTCGGCGGCCTGCGTTCGAGCGCGCAGATGATCTCGTACGAGATCGCGATGGGCATGTCGACGATTCCCGTGCTGCTCCTGGCCGGCGATGTCTCGCTCGACAAGGTCGTCGCGCAGCAGGCGGGATGGGGTACGCACTGGAACGTGATCAACACGACGATCGCGTTCTTCATCTTCATTGTGGCCGCGTTCGCCGAGACGAACCGGCTGCCGTTCGACTTGCCGGAAGCGGAATCGGAGCTAATCGCCGGCTATCACTCCGAGTACAGCGCGATGAAGTTCTCGATGTTCTTCATCGCCGAGTACGCGAACATGATGACGGCGAGCGCGCTGATGGCGACGTTGTTCTTCGGCGGCTGGGACATTCCGTTCACGCTCTGGGACAACGTTGCGCCGCACATCTTCCTGAAGACGCTGCTGACGTTTCTGTTCTTCTGGGTGAAGATCATGGTGTTCGTCTTCATCTTCATCTGGATTCGCTGGACGCTGCCGAGGTTCCGGTACGACCAGCTGATGTCGCTGGGCTGGAAGTTCATGCTGCCGACCGCGCTGGCGTACATCGTCATCATCGCCGGCGGCACCGTCGGACTCGAATACGCCGGCCTGCATCCGTCGAACTGGCTGTTCGCCGTGATCATGCTCGGCATCAACATCGTGCTGCTCGTGATTCTGTTCGGATTCATCGACCGCGGGCGGCTCATCAGCCCGGCGTATTCACGACTCGACAAGCGCGATCTCGACACGCTGCGCCGCGCCCGGTTCGTGCGCGTGCGCTTCGAATCGGCAACCAGCGAAGGGGGAGCGGACTGATGGCCATCGGAGTCAAGGTGCTCGAGCGTCCGATCGAGCAGACCAGCTACGTGCGGGCGACGCTGCAGGGCATGTCGCTCACGCTGCAGCACCTGTTCCGGGAGAAGGTGACGGTCCAGTACCCGAAGCAGAAATGGGCGATCTCGCCGCGCTGGCGCGGCACGCATCGCATGCTGACGAACGAGGACGGGAAGGCGAAGTGCGTCGCCTGCGGCCTCTGTCCCACGGTGTGCCCGGCGAACTGCATCAAGCTGGTACCCGGCGAGGACGAGAACGGCAACCGCTATCCGCTGGTGTTCGAGATCGACGAGTTCCGCTGCATCTTCTGCGGCTACTGTCAGGAAGTCTGCCCGGAAGAAGCGATTCACGTCGGACGGCATTATGAGAACTCCGAATACAGTCGCGAGGGGTTCGTCTACGACCTCGAGCGGCTGATGGCGCAGACGCATCCGGTGTGCGAGATGTGGGATCCCGCGGATCCCAAGGGCGAGTAATGCATCCTCTCGACATGCCGCACGGCACGCTGTCGATGTGGTACATCTTCCACTTCTACCTCTTCGGCGCGCTCGCGATCGTCTCGGCGATCCTGTTCGTCACGCGCAAAAGTCCGGTGGCGGCGGCGCTGTGGCTCGTCAGCACGATGTTCTGCCTGGCCGTGCTGTACATCCTGCTCGACGCCCAGTTCATCGGCGCCATTCAGGTGCTGGTGTACGCGGGCGCCATCATGGTCGTGTTCCTGTTCGTGATCATGCTGCTCAACCTCGGCCAGGGCGTGCGGAACGACGCGCGCGGGATCGGCTGGAAGCTGGTGGCGGGTGCGGTTGGCCTTGCGCTGCTCGCGCAGGTGTTCGCGGTCACGCGCGGCCACACCCCGGCCACGCTGACGCTGCCGCAGGGTTTCGCCGCATTGCAGGTCGCGCAGACGGGCGCCATCGCGCCGATCGCCGCGCCGCTCTTTCACCAATACCTGCTGGCGTTCGAGGTGACGAGCATTCTGCTCCTCGCCGCGATCGTCGGTGCCGTCGTGCTCGGAAAGCAGAGGGACCCGAATGCTGGCTGAGGCGCTGTTCTTTTCCGCCGTGCTGTTCGTGATCGGCGTGATCGGCGTGCTGACCCGCCGCAACGCGATCATCGTGTTCATGTGCGTCGAGCTGATGCTGAACGCCGTGAACCTGACGTTCGTGGCGTTCGCGCAGGCGTACGGCGCGGCTGGGCAGGTCTTCGTCTTTTTCGTGATGACGGTGGCGGCCGCGGAAGCGGCGGTCGGCCTCGCGATCATCATCGCGCTCTTCCGTCACCGGCAGACGGTCGATCTTCAGAACATCAACCTGCTGAAAGGCTGATGCTTCCACTCCTGCAAGCCGCAGCCGCGGGCACGCATCCGTTGCACGGCACGGTGGCCGATTGGCTCTGGGCGGTGCCGCTCCTGCCGTTCCTCGGCTTTCTCATCAACGGCGCGCTGTCGCTGTTCAGCGCATTCCACTCCGGACCGGCGGATCCCGGCGGATCGCACGGCGATGCGCATGCCACGCACGGCGCACCGGCGGGCGCGCCGCACGGACACGCCGACACCGGCGGCGGCGCGGCGGGAGACGATCATCACGCCGTCGCACACCATCCGTTCGCGACGATCGTGAGCATCGTCGGGCCGGGCGTGCTGGTGCTGTCGTTCCTTCTCGCGGCGGCAATCTTCTTCGCGATGCGCGCCGCGGGCGGCGGCTCGATCGCGTCGCCGTTCATCCAGCGCTACTTCGCCTGGATGCCGGTCGGGGATCTCCAGCTTTCGGCGAGCTTCCAGCTCGATCAGCTCTCGATGCTGATGATGCTCGTGGTCACAGGCGTCGGCACGCTGATCCATTTCTTCAGCGTCGGCTACATGCAGGAGGATCCAGGCTATCCGCGCTACTTCGCGTACCTGAATCTGTTCGTGTTCTTCATGCTCGTGCTGGTGCTCGGCGCCAATTATCCCGTGATGTTCGTCGGCTGGGAGGGCGTGGGCGTCTGCTCCTACCTGCTCGTCGGCTTCTGGTTCAGCGACAAGGTGAACGCGGACGCGGGCAAGAAGGCATTCCTCGTCAACCGCATCGGCGATACGGGTTTTCTCATCGCCATGTTCCTGCTGTTTGCGAATCTGGGAACGCTCGATTTTGCGGCGATTCGCACCGGCGCGACGGCGCTCGCGTTCGGGGGACCGGTCGTGACGGCGATCTGCCTGTTCCTCTTTCTCGGATGCGCGGGCAAGAGCGCGCAGATTCCGCTTTATGTGTGGCTGCCGGACGCGATGGCCGGTCCGACTCCGGTCTCGGCGCTGATCCACGCGGCGACGATGGTCACGGCCGGCGTGTATCTCATTGCGCGCAGCAGCGTGCTGTTTTCGATGGCACCCGTCGCGCAGATCGTCGTCGTGATGATCGGCGCGCTCACGGCGATCTTCGCGGCGTCGATCGGGCTCAAGCAGTGGGACATCAAGAAGGTGCTCGCGTACTCCACCGTCTCGCAGCTCGGCTACATGTTCGTCGGCGTGGGCTCCGGCGCCTACGTGGCTGGCGTGTTCCACCTCGTGACGCACGCCTTCTTCAAGGCGCTGCTGTTTCTCGGTTCGGGGTCGGTGATCTTCGCGATGCACGCCGCGTATCACGCGACCGACAATCACGACGACGCCCAGGACATGCGGAACATGGGCGGCTTGCGGCGCTATCTGCCGGTCACGTTCATCCTGATGTGGATCGCGACGCTCGCGATCTCGGGCATTCCGCCGTTCTCCGGCTTCTTCTCCAAGGACGAAATCCTCGGTGCGCTCTTCGCGCGGGCGCAGTACTCGACGATCGCCAGCGCGCACCTGTTCGGCATTCCGGGGAGCGCATGGTTGTACGTCGCGTACGCGCTCGGCGTGATCGCCGCCTTCATGACCGCGGTGTACATGACCCGCATGATGCTGTATACGTTCCATGGCCCGAACCGCACGGGCGAAGTGGAGCGCACGCATCTCACCGAAGCGCCGTGGATCATGACCGGTCCGCTCGTCGTGCTCGGCCTGCTCGCACTGGTGGGTGGCTGGTTGAACCTTCCGGACTTCGCGAGCGTCGTGGGTCCGGTGGGGGGGCTCGAGCACTGGCTCGATCCGGTGGTTGGCGACGCCACCGCGCGAGTGGTTGCCGGCGCGCCCGAGGCATCATCGGGCCTCGAGTACGGCCTGGTTGGACTCGCCGTTCTCATCGCGATCGCCGGCATCGTGACCGCGATCGTCGTCCTCAAGCCCGCGCGGCTCGTGCCCAAGCGCGAGGCGCCGGCCGACGAAGGGATCGAGAAAGTGCTCGCCGACCGGTATTACGTCGACGAGATCTACGACGCGGCGGTGGTCCAGCCGGTCGTCGGCGTGTCGCGCGGCCTGCTTTGGCGCGGCGTCGACAAGGGGTTGATCGACGGGCTCGGTGTGACCGGCAGTACGTGGGTCGCCCGATTCTTCGGATGGGTCGGATCGCAGTTCCAGAGCGGCAATCTCGGTACGTATGCGTGGGTCCTGACCGTCGGCGTGCTCGCCGTCCTCGGAGCATTCAGCATTCGATGATGCGCGCGCCACGAGCCACCAGCCACCAGCATCCATAAATGACGGGTTTCCTGTCGTCCATCGGCTACACGCACTGGGTCCTTCCGATCCTGCTCCTGATTCCGCTCGTCGGGGCGGCGGTGATCTGGATTCACGGCGCCGCCGTCGAGTCGCCGCGGCCGGCGGCCAATTCGCTCGGCGCGCCAGCTCCCGCCGACGAAGTCACCGGCGGCCTGGCGCACGCGGCGCGCGGCCTCGCCCTTTTCTTCTTCGTGGTCGAGTTCATCGTTTCACTCGGCCTGTGGTGGAGCTTCGATCCGTCGTCCACCGCCTGGCAATCGGTCGTCGACTGGACGTGGATTCCGTCGTGGGGCACTCGTTTCACGCTCGGCATCGACGGCTTTGCCGTGATGATGGTGCTGCTCACGACCTTCATCATGCTGCTCGCCGTCGGCGGAAGCTGGACGAGCATCCGCCGGCACGCGCACAGCTATTACGCGCTGCTGCTCGTGCTCACGACGGGCATGCTCGGCGTCTTCCTCTCGATCGATCTCTTCCTGTTCTACGTGATGTGGGAAGTGATGCTGATTCCGATGTATTTCATCATTGGAATCTGGGGCGGCGAGCGGCGTGTCTACGCGAGTCTCAAGTTCTTCATCTATACGATGGTCGGCTCGATGCTGATGCTGGTCGGGATCGTCTATCTCGGCTATGCGAGCCGGAACCCGGTGACCGGCATCGCGAACTTCAATTACGACTACGTGATCCAGCACGGGGTGATCACGTCGACCGCCGCCAAGTGGCTGTTCGGCGCGTTCTTCCTCGCGTTCGCCGTGAAAGTGCCGATGTTCCCGTTCCACACCTGGCTGCCTGACGCGCACGTGGAAGCGCCGACGGCTGGCTCGGTGGTCCTCGCGAGCATCATGCTGAAGCTCGGCACGTTCGGGTTCCTGCGTCTGGCCGTACCGCTCTTTCCGACGGCGGCGATGAACCCGACGATCCGCACCATCATCCTCGTGCTCGCGGTGATCGGCATCCTGTACGGTTCGCTCGTGTCGATGGTGCAGCCCGATTTCAAGAAGCTCGTCGCGTATTCGTCGGTGAGCCATCTCGGGTTCGTGATGCTCGGCATCTTCGCGCTCACCACGCAGAGCGTGCAGGGCGCCCTGATGGTAATGATCAACCACGGCATCTCGACGGGCGCGCTGTTCTTCCTCATCGGCATGATGTACGAACGGCGGCATACTCGTCTCATCGAGGCGTACGGCGGCATTGCGCGCGTGACGCCGATGCTCGCGGCGCTGCTCACGATCGTGACCTTCAGCAGCATCGGCGTGCCGGGGACGAACGGGTTCATCGGCGAGTTCCTCGTGCTGCTCGGCTCCTTCCGCACCGAGCCGGTGCTCGCGGCCGTCTCCACCATCGTCGTGATCTTTTCGGCAGCGTATCTGTTGTGGGCCATCCAGCGCATTCTGTTCAACGCGCTCGACAAGCCGGAAAACCTGCACATGCCCGATCTGAACTTCCGCGAGCTCGCGGTGATGGTGCCGTTGGTCGTCGCGATCGTCTGGCTCGGCGTCTATCCCGCGCCCGTCCTCCGCCGGATGGAAGGTGCGGCCAACAAGTTCGTGGCAACGGTGCAGGCCCGACAGGGCGCGCCGATTCGCAACGTGGCGGAGATCCAGCCATGATCACGACGCTGGACCTCTCGGTTCCTGCGCAGCTCACGCTCGCGCTCGTGCCGGATCTCGTGCTGATCGGCGGCGCGATGATCCTGCTGTTGTTCGCGGCGTGGTACCCGGAAAGCGATCGGCATCAGCGCGCCGTCGGCATTGCGAGCATCATTCTCTGCGGCATCACGATCCTGTTCGCGCTCAACTGGGCGGGCCGGTACGAAGCCGGACCAGGTCCGATCGCGCTCGACAACTTCCGCTGGTTGATCGACGTCGTCATCCTGCTCGGCACCGTGTTCGCCATCGCGTTGAGCATGGACGACAACATGCGCGCCGGCATTCGCGTGCCGGAGGCGCATGTCCTGATCCTGCTCGCCACGTCGGGCATGATGCTGCTCGCGGCGGCGCGCGACCTGATCATCGTCTTTCTTGGCATCGAGTTGATGTCGATCTCGGTCTACGCGCTCTCCGGCATGGACCGCCGGCGCGAACGCTCTGCCGAGGGCGCGCTCAAGTACTTCCTGCTCGGCGCGTTTTCGACGGCGTTCCTGCTGTACGGCATTGCGCTCGTGTACGGCGCCGCCGGTACGACGAATCTCACGTTGATTGCCGGCCGCGTAGCGATCTTCGGCTTGGGCGCGAGCCCGCTGCTCATCGCCGGCATCGCGCTGATGCTGGTTGGCTTCGGCTTCAAGGTCGCGACGGTGCCGTTCCACATGTGGGCGCCCGACGTCTACGAAGGCGCGCCCTCGGCGATCACGGCGTATATGGCCGCGACGGTCAAGGCCGCCGCATTTGCCGCCTTCATCCGCGTGTGGCTGGAGGCGTTCCCGCTCGACTTCAGTGCGTGGCACGCGGCGCTGAGCGGACTGGCCATCGCGACGATGGTGTTCGGCAACGCGATCGGGCTCATGCAGCGAAATCTCAAGCGGCTGCTCGCCTACTCCAGCATTGGGCATGCGGGCTATCTGCTCGTCGCGATCGCCGCCGGCACCTTCCAGGGCTCGTCGGCCATGCTGTTCTATCTGCTGATCTACACGCTCGCCACCTTCGGAGCTTTTGCCGTGGTGGTGACGCTCACGCGCGAAGGGCCGGGCAGCGTGATGCTCGACGACCTCGCCGGACTGTGGAGCGTGCGGCCGTGGCTCTCGCTTGGAATGGCGATCCTGATGCTCGCGTTGCTCGGGTTTCCGATCTTCGGCGGCGCGGGATTCTTTGCCAAGTGGTACGTGTTGCAGGCGGCGCTACAGGCGCCCTCGAAGCAAACGACCCTGGCGGTCGTGCTCGTGCTGACCACGGTGGTATCGGCGGGGTACTATCTCTACGTCATTCTGCTGATGTTCATGCGGCCGCGGCCGGAGAACGCGCCGGTTCCGGAGCGCTCGGGTGGACTGACGCGCATGGTGCTCGGCATCACGGTGGCGCTCATCCTGATCATCGGCGTGGTTCCGGAGCAGGTGGTACGGTTCGCGCGGGACGGTCTGCCACGAATGGAATCGGCACCGACCGCGACGACGCTGCCCGCGCCGATCGCGATCTCGCCCGCCGACTCGGTTCATCACGTCGCCACCGCGGCCGACGACGCCCGTCGCTAGGCCGACGGCCCGCGCCGCCTCCGTCGTTCAGAGATCTGGTATGAGCATCGCGTCAGGCATTTTCCGGCAATACGACATCCGCGGCATCGTCGGCAAGGATCTCACCGCCGAAGCGGCGGGGGGAGTGGGTGCGGCCTACGCCGCGTACATGGCCGAGCGCGGTGTTCGCGGCGCGGTGGCCGTCGGCTGCGACAACCGGCCGAGCGGCCCGATGCTGCGGGAGGCCCTCGTCGAGGGGCTCACCGGCGCGGGCGTGGACGTCATCGACATCGGCGTCGTCCCCACGCCGCTGAACTACTGGGCGCTGCACAAGCTTCCGGTCGCCGGCGGCATCCAGATCACCGGATCGCACAACCCACCCGAATACAACGGGTTCAAGCTGTCGCTCGGCACCGCGTCGATGCACGGCGAGGAAATACAACATCTCTATACCCTGACGCAGCGGCCTGGCCGCCCGGCGGAGACGCCCGGCGGTGTGCGGCACGAGGCCATCATCGACGCCTACCTCGATGACATCGTGAAGCGGATCGGACCGCTCGCGCGGCCCATTCGCGCAGTTTACGATTGCGGGAATGGTGCCGGTTCGCTCGTCGCGCCGGCGCTGTTCGAGCGGCTCGGCATACAGGGACGTGGTTTGTTCTGCGAGAGTGACGGCACGTTTCCGAATCACCACCCCGATCCGACGGTTCCGGAAAATCTCGAAGATCTGATCGCCGCGGTCCTCGAGGACGGCGCCGAGCTCGGGATCGCGTTCGATGGCGATGCCGACCGCATCGGCGTGGTCGACGACGCGGGCCGCATCGTGTGGGGCGACCGCATTCTCATTCTCTACGCGCGCGATGTGCTCGAGCGCACCGGCCGCGGCCAGCCGATCATCTTCGACGTGAAGTGCTCGCAGGCGCTCCCCATGGCGGTGGAAAATGCGGGCGGCAAGCCGGTGATGTGGAAGACCGGGCACTCGCTCATCAAGGACAAGATGCGCGAGATGCACGCGCCGATCGCCGGCGAGATGTCGGGCCACATGTTCTTCAGCGAGGGCTTCTACGGCCACGACGACGCGCTGTATGGCGCGGCGCGGCTGCTGCGCATTCTCGCGGACTCCGGGCGCACCGTTGCGCAGTTGCTCGCCGACGTGCCGGATTTCGTCTCGACGCCTGAATTGCGCATCGAGGTGCCGGAAGAGCTCAGGTTCGGGCTCGTCGATCGCGCAGTGAAGCACTTCCGCTCCAAGTATGACGTGATCGACGTCGACGGCGTGCGCGTGCTGTTCGGCGACGGCTGGGGGCTGATCCGCGCGTCGAACACGCAGCCCGTGATCGTCGCCCGGTACGAAGCCAGGACACCGCAGCGGCTCGCGGCCATTCGAGGCGAAATGGAAGGGTGGTTGCGCGAACAAGGCGTTCGCGTGTGACATGACGCCACGCCGCTGGCTCCTGCTCGCGCTGGCGGCTGCCGCGGTCCTGTTGATCGCCGGCCGCGCGCTCGCCGGCGCGTACGCCGAATACCTCTGGTACGATTCGCTCGCCGCGACGGCGCTCTGGCGCACGCGGCTCGCTGCCCTGACCATCCTGCGCGGCGGCGCCGCGGTGCTCGGCGGGTTGTTCGCATTCGCAAACTTGTATGCCGTGCGCCAGTCGGTCGTGTCGCTCGTGTTTCCGCGGCGCGTCGGCGATCTCGAGATCGGCGAGGAAGTGCCGGGTCGGTATCTGCTCACCGCGGCGATCGTGCTGTCGGTGATCCTCGGCGTGCTGCTCGCGCTGCCACAGAATGACTGGACGACGTTCGTGCTGGCGCGCGACGGCCGGCCGTTCGGCGAGATGGATCCATACTTCGGCCAGGATCTCGGCTTCTTCGTCTACCGCCTGCCGTTCGAGAGCGAGTTGTGGACGTGGGTGTTCGTGACCGTTGCCGTCGTCGGGATCACGGTCATTCTGTTATACGCGCTCACGCCCAGTCTCAAGTGGCAGCGCGGGGCATCGCTCTACGCGTCGACGTACGTGCGGCGGCATCTCACGGTGCTCGTCGGCATTCTGCTGCTGCTCCTGGCGTGGAGCTACCGGCTCGACATGTACGCGCTGCTGATCGGCGGCAGCGGCGAGCTGGGCGCTTTTGCGTATGTCGATCATCACGTTGGCATTCCCGGCGATCTGCTGCTCGCGCTCATCACGCTCGGCGCCGCATTGATCGTCTTGTGGGCCGGATTGGCGCGCCAACTCCGTCTTGCCGCCATCTCGGTGATCGCCGTCGTCGTCTTCTCGGTGATCATCCGCGGCGTCGCGCCTGCGATCGTGAGCCATTCGGGAACGGACGCCGAGCAGGCAGCGCGCGAACGACCGTATCTCGAAACGCGTGCTGGCTACACGCGCCGCGCATTCGGCGTCGATCTCATCGCCGTTGCCGATTCATCGGTGGCCTACGCGTCGTTGGCCAGCGCGATTCCGTGGGTGCCGGCGTGGGATCCGCCGGCGCTCTCGCGCGCAGTGGACGACGGCCGCGCCGGCGGCGAGCATAATGTCCGCATCGGGTGGCACGCATCACCGCACGGTCTCATCGCCGATCTCGTCGATCCACCGCCGGCAGGCGCCGCGCCGCATGCGCCATGGACCGTCGCGCGGATTGTCGCCGCCGGCTCGGACGACCGCGGCGGTCCGCTGGAGCTGGCCGATCCGGCGGTCGCCGCCGGTGACGAAAGTCCAGTCGAAGCGCCGCTCGTCTATCCTGGCGCGCCGCTCGTCACGATCGTTGCCGATTCGCTCGATCGCGTGGCGGGCTCGCCGCTCGAGAGCGGCGTGTCGCGCCTGGCGCACGCGTGGTCGCTGCAGAACGTCAGCGTGTTCTCCGACGATCTGCCGCAGCCGCATCCCACGCTCATCTCGCATCTCGACGTTCGCGATCGCGTGGACCGGTTGACGCCGTTCTTCGTGCAGGGCCGCCGCGTTCAGCCGCTGCTCCTCGGCGACTCGCTGTATTGGGCAATCGATCTCTATTCCGCGTCCGGCGATTATCCGCTCAGTCGTCCGACGCGAATCGCCGGCGCCGATCGAAGCTATTTCCGACATGCAGCCGTCGCCGTGGTGCAGGGCGTAACGGGTGAAATCGTCATCGTGCCGGACTCGGTGCTCGACCCGATTGCGTCAACGTGGGTTCGTGCGCTGCCGACGATCTTCGGCACGTGGAGCGCGCTGCCCGCGGGAATCCGTCCGCTGCTCGCACCGGCGATCGATGGTCTGTACGCGCAGGCGAATGCGTTCGGGCGGTATGGAATGCGGTCGACCGAAAACATTCCGCGCCGCGTTCCGGTGCTCGATGGAGCGGACAGCACGCTGGCGAGCGACAACGTTCCGATGGTCTTGCCGCACGCGAAGTCCACCGCGCTGGTGCTGCCGCTCGTCGACGACACCGATCGCCTGGGCGGACTGCTGATCGGTACCGGCGGCGCCACGCAGGGCACGTCCTGGTATCCGCTCGCCGCCGCCCCGCGATGGAGCGCCGTGCTCGACCATCTGCGATCGGTCGACAGCACCGGCACCAACGCGCGTGATGGCGCGATGGCGCACGGTCGTGTGCGCGTCGTACCGCTTCGCTCGGGAGTTGGTTTCGTGCAGCCGACGTATCGGTGGCGCACGCAGAGCGTACCGACGCTCGAACAGGTGGCGCTGCTCGTTGGCGACAGCGCAACGTCCGTCTCACCAATGCGCGTCCCGCTGGCCGCGGATTCGCTCGAGATGCCGGTGCAACCGTTGCCCGGCGGCTCGAACCGTGCGACGAACCCCGCGCTGGCGCGGCTATATTCGGCGATGCGCGATGCGCTGCGCCGCGGCGATTGGACGGCGTTCGGCCGCGCGTTCGACGCCCTTGGCCGCGCGCTCGGCCAACCAGTCACGACCCCTCGACTTCCATGATCTCCGCACGGACATGACGCACGAGCACCGGCGCACCGCCGTCATGGCCCTCGGCGGCAACGCGCTCGCGCCGTCCGGCGAGCCCGCAACCATCTACGACCAGTTCCGCCACACGCGCGAGAGTCTGGGACCGATCGTCGAGTTGGCGCTCGCGGGATGGAGTGTGTGCGTCGTGCACGGGAACGGCCCGCAAGTCGGCGATGAGCTCGTGCGCAACGAAGTGGCGCGCGGCCAGGCGAGCCCATTGCCGCTGGGCGTGCTCGTGGCCGCGACAGCGGGCTGGATCGGGTATATGATTCAACAGTCGCTGGAGAACGCGCTCCAGCGGGCCAACAGCCCGCGGAGCGTCGCGACGGTGATCACGCAGGTCCAGGTCGATCCCGCCGATCCAGCGCTGCGGCATCCGACGAAGTTCATCGGCCGAACGCTCACGCCGGAACGTGCGCGCGAGCTCGAAGCGGAAGGACACGTCGTGAAGCCGGACGGACACGGACATCTTCGACGCGTCGTCGGCAGTCCGGTGCCGCGGGCTATTCGCGAGCTGCCGGTGATCAAAACGCTCGTCGAGCAGGGCATGCTGGTCGTGGCCTGCGGTGGCGGCGGTGCGCCCGTGTACGAGCATCCGACGCTCGGATGGGAAGGCATCGACGCGGTGATCGACAAGGATCTCGCGGCGGCGGTGTTGGCGCGCGATCTGGGCGCCGAGTTGTTGTTGATTCTGACCGACGTCGACGCGGTGTACGCCGACTGGGGCACGCCGTCGCAACGTGCGCTGCGGCGACTGTCGGTCGACGAAGCAGTACGCATGGATGAACAGAAGGCATTCGGCGAAGGCAGCATGGCGCCGAAGATTCGGGCGTCGATCGACTTCGTGCGCCGAACTGGTGGACGGGCGATCATCACGTCGCTGAGCCGCGGACAGGCAGCTGTTCGCGGCGAGGCGGGCACCACCATAACCGCAACCGCGGAGACCGCGTGAACATTCACGAATACCAGGCAAAGGAAATTCTCCGGAAGGAAGGCGTACCGATTCCTCCGGGTGAAGTCGCGAGCACCCCCGAAGACGCCGAGCGCATCGCGCGGCAGTACGGCGGCACTGTCGTCGTAAAGGCCCAGGTGCACGCCGGCGGCCGCGGCAAGGCCGGCGGCGTGAAGCTCGCCAAATCCCCCGCGGAGGCGAAGGAGATCGCGAGCAAGATCCTCGGCATGCACATCAAGGGGCTGCCGGTGCAGCGCGTGCTCGTGACGCCGGCGGCAGACATCGCCAGCGAGGCGTACGTCGGCATCATTCTCGATCGCGCGTCGCGCAAACCGGTGTTCATGGTGAGCCCCGCCGGCGGCATCGACATCGAGGAAGTTGCGGCGAAGACGCCTGAGAAGATTCTCAAGTTGCCGATCGACACGCGCTACGGCCTCGAGCCGTACCAGGCCTCGCGACTCGGCTTCTTCCTGTTCGACGACGTGAAGAAGGTGCGCGCCGTCGCGCGCATCCTGCAGCAACTCTATGCCGCGTTCATGAAGAGCGGTTGCTCGCTGGCCGAGATCAACCCGCTCGTCACGACTCCGACCGGCGACGTCGTCGCGCTCGATGCCAAGATGGTGATCGACGACAACGAGCTCGATCGCCATCCGGAGATCGCGGCGATGCGCGACGAGAGCGCCGAGGCGCCGAGCGAGGTGCAGGCGCGCAACGCGAGCCTCACGTTCATCAAGCTCGACGGCGACGTCGGCTGCGTGGTGAATGGCGCCGGGCTGGCGATGGCGACGATGGACCTCGTGAAATACTACGGCGGCGAGCCAGCGAACTTTCTCGACATCGGCGGCTCGTCGAATCCCGAGAAGGTCGTCAACGCGCTCAAGATCATCACGGCCGACCCGAACGTGAAGGCGATCCTGTTCAACATCTTCGGCGGCATCACGCGCACCGATGACGTCGCGAACGGCATCGTGACGGCCACCAAACAGAACCCGCTCAAGGTGCCGATCGTCATTCGGCTCACCGGAACCAACGAAGAGATCGCGATGAAGATTCTGCAGGAGAATGGATTCTCGGCGTCGTCCGACATGGACCAGGCCGTGCAGAAGGCCGTGCAGCTCGCCAAGGGAGGCAAGGCCGCATGAGCATCTTCCTCGACGACAAGAGCACGGTCCTCGTGCAGGGCATCACGGGCCGCGACGGCTCGTTCCACACACGCCAGATGATCGAGTACGGCACGAAGATCGTCGGCGGAGTGACGCCCGGCAAAGGCGGCCAGAAGTTCGACGACAAGGTGCCGATCTTCAACACCGTGGCCGATGCGGTCGCGGCGACGAAGGCCAATACATCCGTGATCTATGTGCCGCCGATGTTCGCCGCGGACGCGATCATGGAAGCGGCGGACGCCGGCATCAAGCTCGTCGTCGCGATCACCGAGGGCGTGCCGGTGCTCGACATGACCCGCGTCTATCCGTTCGTCAAGGAGAAGGGCGCGCGCCTCATCGGCCCGAACTGTCCGGGGCTCATCACGCCCGGGGTGTCCAAGGTCGGCATCATCCCGGGACGTATCTGCACGCCGGGCAGCATCGGCGTGGTGAGTCGTTCCGGGACGCTCACGTACGAAGTGGTATATCAGCTTACTCGTGCGGGACTCGGACAATCGACGTGCGTGGGCGTCGGCGGCGATCCGATCAACGGCACGAACTTCATCGACTGCTTGAGCGCCTTCGAGGCTGATCCGAAGACGAAGGCTGTTGCGATGATGGGCGAGATCGGCGGCACGGACGAGCAGGAGGCCGCCGCGTTCATCAAGCAGCACATGAAGAAGCCGGTCGTGGGCTTCATCGCCGGGCAGACCGCGCCGCCGGGGCGCCGCATGGGACACGCCGGCGCGATCATCTCCGGATCGTCGGGCACGGCGGCGGAGAAGATCGCCGCGTTCGGCGAGGCGGGCATGGGCGTGGTCAAGCGCCCGATGGATTTCGTCGAGCTGTTGAAAGCGAGAATGTGAGCAGGCGTGCACCTCGCGGACTTCCTCGCGCCTTCGCGCGTGCTGGTACCCCTCGAGGCGGAGACGCTCGCCGCGGCGCGTAGCGCGCTGCTCGAGCGCCTCGCCGCGTCGGGCGCCGTCGCCGAACCGGACCGGTTGCAGGGCCGGGTGAATGAAGAGCGTGGCGAAGACATGGTGGCGATCGCCGATTGTGCGTTTCTGCTGCACTATCGCACGGACACCGCGTCCGAGCTGCAGGTGGCGATCGGCGTTGCCCCCGATGGACTGAAGCGACCGCTGGATGACGGGTCGGAACAGCACGCGCCGATCGCAGTCATGGTGGTCGGTCCGCCGCGATCGGCCGCGCGTCATCTGCAGGTGGTGCGTGGCTTCAGTCGGCTGCTGCCGCGACGAGACGCCGTGGATGCACTGCTCGACTCGCCGAGCCCGGAAGCGGTCGTCCGCTTGCCGATGTTCCTGGAGTACGAGATCCCCGAGCAACTGCTCGTGCGTGATCTGATGACGGAGCACCCGCGAACGACGGCGCCCGACGTGCCGCTGCGTACCGCGGCGCAGGAGCTGATCCGGTTCGGGCTTGGCGCGCTGCCAGTCGTCGACGCCGACCGGCGATTGCTCGGCGTGCTGAGCGAGCGCGAGCTGATGCGTCATCTTCTCGCGACCGAGGTGCTGTCCGACGGCTCACCGCGTCACGGTGCGGCGTTCGGGCAGGGAAAGAAGACCGTGCGTGAAGCGATGACGCGGCAGGTGCTCTGCGTCGCGCCCGAGGAGCCCGTTGCGGAGGTGGCCGCGCTGATGAGCAACAAGGACGTCGAGCGCGTGCCCGTCGTGCACGCGGGGCGCCTCGTCGGCTTTCTCACCCGCGGGGACATCGTTCGAAAACTCATAGGACCCTGATCAGGATACTCATAATGGCTGGCACGTACACGTTGACGATCATCAAGCCGGACGCCTTCGCCGCCGGCAAGGCGGGCAAGATCATCGCCCATCTCGAGCAGCAGGGATTTCGCGTTCGCGCCGCGCGCGTGATGCACCTGTCGCAGGACCAAGCGGGCGAGTTCTACGCCGTACACCGCGAGCGGCCGTTCTACGGTTCGCTGGTGAAATTCATGACGTCGGGCCCGTGCATGCCGATGGTGCTCGAGAAGGACAACGCCGTGGCCGCCTTGCGCACCGCCATCGGCGCAACGGACCCGGCGCAGGCCGACGCCGGCACGGTGCGGAAGCTGTACGCCGAATCCAAGGAGCGGAATGCGATTCACGCGTCGGATTCAGATGAGAACGCCGAGCGTGAAGCGCGGTTTTTCTTCGCCGAGAGCGATGTGATCGCGGCGCGATAACACCGCGCCGGACGCACGGTCACACAGCGTAACCGTCGCGAGCTCAGCGACTTGTAATGCGCACGGCGGTTGGGTAGGTTTGAGGGATGTTGTCCTTTGATATTCGGTCGCTCGAGTCCCATGCCGCGGTCGTCGACGAAGCGTTGTCTGCGAACGATCCGGTCTGGCAGTCGGACGATCCGAAGCCGGACGGCGCCGCGCACGTCAGCGGACGCCTGTCGGCAGCTGGACCGGGCCGCTTCTATTGGCACGGCCGAATCGAAGGCGACGTCGTGCTCGAGTGCAGTCGTTGTCTGTCCGAAACGCGTGCGCACGTGAGCGACGAGGCGCATCTCATCTTCGCGGAAGCCGGAGATGAGGATATTGATGATCCCGACGTCTACCAGCTGGACGCGCACACGACCGAGCTCGATCTCCGGCCGGCGCTCCGCGAGGAGTGGTTGCTCGCGGCACCGGCCTTTGCACTGTGTCAGGAAGACTGCAAGGGCCTCTGCGCACGATGCGGAGCGGACCTCAACGCCGGACCGTGCGGCTGCGAGGACGCAGTTCGCGGGTCCCACGCGCGTTCGTCACACCTTCACCGTTCTCGATAGACCAATGGCCGTCCCGAAGCGACGCACCTCCAAGCGGAAGAAGCGCGCCCGCAACACGCACAAGACCGCGCCGGCAATCGCCCTCCAGAAATGCCCGCGCTGCCAGTCGCCCAAGCGCCCGCACCACGTGTGTGAGGAGTGCGGCTACTACGCGGGGAAACAGCGGGTCGAAGCCCGCGAAGCGTAGCCTTGGCGCGCATCGCTCTGGACGTCATGGGGGGCGACTTTGCTCCCCGGGCGACCGTGGCCGGCGCGTTGCTCGCCCTCTGTGAGCTCGATTCGAACCACACGATCCAGCTCGTCGGCCAGACCACCGTCATCCGATCTCAGCTCGACGCGCTCCTGACCGAGCGTGAATTCGCGCCGGTTCGCGCACAGCGCGAACGCCTCTCGATTATCGAGGCACCCGACGTGATCGAGATGACGGACAAGCCGAGCGCCGCGGTGCGCGGAAAACCCAACAGCTCCATGATCGTCGGCCTCAAGCTCCAGGCCGACGGTGAATCCGACGCGTTCGTCTCCGCCGGCAATACCGGCGCGCAGATGGCCGCGTCGATGGTCGTGCTGCGCCTGCACGCCGGCCTCAAACGGCCGGCCATCGCCACACTGTTTCCGACGTCATTAAAGCCGGTCGTGGTGCTCGACTCCGGCGCCAACGTCGATTGCTCGCCGGACGAGCTGGTACAGTTCGCCCGCCTCGGAGCTGTCTACGCCGAGGACATTCTCGGCCGCGACAATCCGGCCGTTGGACTGATGAGCATTGGTGAAGAGCCGGAAAAGGGGAACGCTGCGGTCAAGGAAGCGCACCAGCTTCTCCAGTCGGCCGGCATCCGGTTCATCGGCAATGTGGAAGGGCGCGATCTCCCCAATGGCGCCTGCGATCGCGGGCCGATCGACGTCGTTGTTTGCGACGGTTTCGTCGGCAATGTCGTGCTCAAATTCTACGAATCGATCGCGCCGTTCATCATGCGGCTGCTCGGCGAAGCCGGCGTCGACCAGCAGATCATGGCCAAGGCACTTCGCCAGCTCGACTACTCCGAGCACGGCGGCGCGCCGCTGCTCGGTGTCAAAGGCATCAGCATCATCTCGCACGGGAAGTCCTCGCCCCGCGCCATCATGAACGCGCTCAAAGTCGGCGTTCGCGCCGTGGAGACTCGGATGGACGAACATGTAGGCCGCCGCCTCCAGGAAGGCGTCGGAGCCGTATGACACGCCCGCACGCGTACTTCGCCGGCACCGGTCGTGGCGTTCCCGCCAAGATCATGACCAACGACGACTTTGCGGCGATCGGCATCGAGACGAACGACGAGTGGATCGTTAGCCGCACGGGCATTCGCCAGCGGTATATCGCCGGTCCGAACGACAGCACCTGTTCGATGGCAGCAACAGCGGCACGGCAGGCGATGAAGCGCGCCGGCGTGGTCGAGGGAGAGCTCGATGCGATCGTGCTCAGCACGGCGACGGCGGATCGCCTGCTACCCGCGACGGCGGTTGATCTCCAGGCGGAGCTCGGCGCGTCGCGCTCGGCCGCGTTCGACATCGGCGCGGCGTGCGCCGGGTTCATCTTCGCGGCTTCGGTGGGAGAGGGACTCATCGCCACCGGCAACGCGGAGACCGTGCTGATTGTCGGGTCCGAGCGCATGAGCTCGATCATCGACTGGAAGGATCGCTCGACGTGCGTGTTGTTCGGCGACGGCGCCGGGGCCGCCGTGCTCAAGCGCGTGCCGGCCAAGCGGTCCCTCAAACCCGCGGGCATTCTCAGCACCTACATGCGTAGCGACGGCACGCTGGCCGATCTGTTGTATCGCCCCGCCGGCGGCGCCGCGATTCCATTTTCGGAAGCCGTGCTCGCCGATCGATCGTATCTCGTGCGCATGGCCGGACGCGAGGTGTTCAAGCACGCCGTGCGCTCGATGGCCGACGCGACCGACCGCGCGCTCGACATCGCCAAGCTCACCCCGCACGATATCGATTTGCTGATTCCGCATCAAGCGAACATCCGCATCATCGAGGCGACTGCCAAGCACGCAAATCTCTCGATGGACAAGGTGTACGTGAACGTCGATCGCTACGGCAACACGTCGTCGGCCTCGGTCGCGATTGCGCTCGACGAGGCGATCGAGTGTGGGCGCTTGCAGCCCGGGCAGACCGTCATGCTCGTGGCGTTCGGGGCCGGCTTTACCTGGGCCTCGATGGTCCTCAGAGTCTGACCGATGGACATTGTGCTGCTGTTTCCCGGCCAGGGGTCGCAGAAGCCGGGCATGGGCAGGGATCTCGTCGAAGCGTTTCCCGCGGCGTGCAGCGTGTTCGAGCATGCCGACGCGGCGCTCAATGCGCCGCTCAGTCGCCTCTGCTTCGAGGGTCCGAACGAGGAGCTCACGCTCACGCAGAACGCGCAGCCGGCGCTGCTCGCGCACGGCGCCGCCGTGTGGGCGTCTACGCGGGACGTGATCGGCGCCAGCGTCGTTGCAGCGGCCGGTCACTCGCTTGGCGAATTCACGGCGTACTACGCCGCGGAGTCGCTCCAGCTGGATGCCGCGCTGCGTATCGTACGCCGGCGCGGAGAGCTGATGTTCGAGAGCGGCCAGAAGCGCCCGGGCGCCATGGCGGCGATCGTCGGTGATCTGCAGCAGCCCATCGAAGATCTGTGTGCGCGGGCGTCGAACGACGCAGGTTTGGTCGTACCGGCGAACTACAACTGTCCCGGACAGATTGTCGTGAGCGGGGAGGTCGGCGGCGTCGAGCGCGCCATGGCCCTGGCCAAGGAGGCGGGGGCCAAGCTCACGGTGCGGCTCAACGTGAGCGGGGCATTCCATTCACCGCTCATGGAATCTGCCTCTCACGGGTTGGCAGAAGCGCTTGACGGCGCATCATTTAGCGATCCACACTTCGCCGTGTACGCAAACGTGAATGGCGAGTCGGTGCTCAAGGCTGATCGAGCCAAGGAGCTTTTGCTCCAGCAGCTCGCCAGCCCGGTGCGCTGGACCGACGAAATCCGCGCGCTGGCCAGCCGCTATCCGGACGCGCTCTACGTCGAAATGGGGCCGGGAAAAGTGCTCGTCGGACTCGTCAAGAAGATTGCGCCCTCGCTCAAGACGGTAACGTGCGGGACTGCCGCCGAGGTGCAGCAGCTTCGGGATATGCCAGTCTCGTGAAGATCGATCTTTCGGGTCGCGTGGCGCTCGTCACCGGCAGCACGCGCGGCATCGGTCGCGCGATCGCCGAACGCCTGGCCGGTGCGGGCGCGCGCGTCGCGATCACCGGGCGCGATGCCGAGCGTGCGCGGCAGGTTGCCGGCGAGCTTTCGGCCGATGCGCGCGGCTTTGCCTGCGACGTCAGCGACACCGGCTCGGTCGGCGCGCTGGTGGAGGCGGTCGAGCAGGAACTTGGCGCCGTGGACATTCTCGTCAACAACGCCGGGCTGACCCGCGACAACGTGCTGTTCCGGATCAAGGACGACGACTGGGACGCGGTGCTCGACGCGAATCTGCGCGGCGCGTTCGCCGCGATCCGCGCCGCGTCGCGCGGCATGATGAAGCGGCGGTGGGGCAGGATCATCAACATCGCCAGCGTTGTCGGCATCGTCGGCAACAAGGGACAGGCGAATTACGCCGCGAGCAAGGCGGGGCTGATCGGACTGACCAAATCTGTGGCCAAAGAGCTCGCGTCGCGCAACATCCTGGCGAACGTCGTCGCTCCCGGTTTCATCGAGACGGACATGACGGCGGCGATGACGGACGAGGCGAAGCAGACGTTGTCGGCGCAGATCCCGCTCGCGCGACTCGGCACCCCCGACGATATCGCGGGGCTGGTCGCATTTCTGTCGTCCGATTTATCCGCGTACATCACGGGCCAGGTGTTCGTGGTGGACGGTGGGATGGTGATGTAGCTGAAGTGACACCGGCCGTCGTGGCACGCTAGATTATTCGCGCACTATCAACACCCACACGCACTCCACAGCAGAGAGAGGAACGCCCCCATGGCTGACAACGCTCAGAAGGTCCGCGACATCATCGAGAAGGAGCTCGGCGTCGAGCGCGAGAAGCTCACCGACCAGGCCAGCTTCATCGAGGATCTCGGCGCCGACAGCCTCGACATCGTTGAACTGGTGATGGAGTTCGAGAAGGAGTTCAACATCGACATTCCGGACGAAGACGCGGAGAAGCTGCGTACCGTCGGCGATGCGGTGAACTACCTGAACCAGAAGATCGGGAGCAACGCGTAATGAAGCGAAGGGTCGTCGTCACCGGACTGGGGGCGATCACGCCGGTCGGGAATGACGTGGCGGCGGCCTGGCGCGCGCTCATCGCCGGCACGTCGGGGGCGGCGCCGATTACCAAGTTCGACGCGTCGACGTTTCCGGTGCGTTTCGCGTGCGAGGTGAAGGGCTTCGACCCGCTGCAGTACATGGACCGCAAGGAAGCCAAACGCGCCGACATGTACACGCAATACGCGGTCGCCGCATCGGTCCAGGCCATGGCGGACGCCGGGCTTGCGTCGGGCACGTACGACGTCAACCGCACGGGCGTCATCGTCGGCAGCGGCATTGGTGGCCTCAAGAGCTTCGAGGAGCAGCACGACATCTATCGGGAGCGCGGCGCCAGCAAGATCAGCCCATTCTTCATCCCGATGTTCATCGCCGACATTGCCGCCGGCGTCGTCTCGATGCGCTTCAACGCGCGCGGGCCGAATTACGCGACCGTCTCGGCCTGCTCGACGAGCGCGCACGCGATCGGCGACGCATTCCGCTCGATCCAGTACGGCGACGCTGACATCATGATCACCGGTGGTGCCGAGGCGACCGTCACGCCGATGGCGATTGGCGGCTTCGCCAACATGACGGCGCTATCCGAGCGGAACGACAGTCCGGAAACCGCCTCGCGGCCGTTCGACGCCACCCGCGATGGCTTTGTGATGGGCGAGGGCGCGGGCATCGTCATTCTCGAGGATCTCGAGCACGCGCAGAAGCGCGGGGCGCGCATCTACGCCGAGATTTCCGGTTATCGCGCCACGGGCGACGCGTATCATCTGACCGGCCAATTGCCCGAGCATGAAGGGCTGCAGCGCGCCATGCGCGGCGCGCTCGCCGACGCCCGGCTGCTGCCCGGCGACATCGACTACGTCAATGCGCACGGCACATCCACGCCGCTCAACGACGCCAACGAAGCGAAGGCAATCAGCTGCGTGTTCGGCGAGGCGGCGCACCGCTTGAGCATTTCCTCGACGAAATCGATGACGGGGCACATGCTCGGTGCCGCGGGCGCGGTCGAGTTCATCGCATCCACGCTCGCCATTCGCGACAGCGTCGTGCCGCCGACGATCAATCACACGACGCCCGATCCCGAGTGCGGCGACCTGGACTTCACGCCGAACACCGCGACGCGTCGAGAAGTGCGCGCGGCGTTGAGCAACAGCGCGGGTTTCGGCGGCCACAACGTCACGCTCGCCGTTCAACGTTTCGAGGAGTAGCGCCGTGCCGGCTCCCGTGCAGCTCGACCGAAAGCTGATCAGCGATCCGGCGCTCGCCCCGATTGCCGACAAAGTCGAACACGGCGAGCGGCTGACGCAGGCGGACGGCGTGACACTGTTCGAGAGCGGCGACCTCCTCGGCATCGGCCACATGGCCGACGCGGTGAATCGCGCCCGCAACGGCCTTCGCGTCACGTTCGCGGCGAATCATCACATCAATCCGACGAACATCTGCACCCTGCGGAAGACGTGCGTCTTCTGCTCGTATGCGCGACTGCCCAAGGAAGAAGGCGCGTACCGCTACACGATGGAGCAGGTGTACGCGGAAGCGGCAACGGCGAACAGCACGATGACGCGCGAGTTCCACATCGTCGGCGGTCTCGACATGAAGGCGGGCCTCGCGTACTACACGGAGATGTTCCGCGGCCTCAAGGAGCGCTATCCGCAGGTGCACATCAAGGCGCTCACGGCGGTGGAAATCGCGCACGTAGCGCGGATCTCCAAGCTGTCGGTGCGCGATACGCTGATCGCGCTGCGCGAGGCGGGGCTCGATACCATGCCCGGAGGCGGCGCGGAGGTGTTCAGCCCGGGCGTGCGCGCCACGATCGCCGACAAGAAGCTCTCCGGCGAGGAATACATTCGCGTGCACCGCGAAGCGCACCAACTGGGCATCCGCACCAACTGCACGATGCTCTACGGGCACGTGGAAACGTACGCGGATCGCATGAACCATCTGGCGATGCTGCGCGATCTGCAGGACGAAACCGGCGGCTACCTCGCGTACATTCCGCTCGCCTATCACCCCGACAACAACGAGCTGGGTGAAACGCTGCATCGCACCGGCATGGCAACCACGGGCTTCGACGATCTCAAGAATCTTGCTGTCGCCCGGCTCTTTCTCGACAACTTCGACCACATCAAGTCGCACTGGATCATGGTCACATCGTTCATCTCGCAGACGTCGCTCGCCTTTGGCGTGAACGATCTCGAGGGAACGGTGGTGCGCGAGAAGATCTACCACGAAGCCGGGGCGCACACGCCGCAGGGCATGACGCTCGAGCAGATCCTGCGCCTCATCCGCGGAGCACGCCGCATTCCGGTGGAGCGCGATTCGTTCTACCAGGTGCTGCGCACGTTCGACGAACCCGTCGCGGCGTAGGGAGGCCAGCGTGCGCGTCGGGCGGATTCCCTATATCAACTGTTACCCCGTCTACGGCGCGATCGACCGCGGAGCCGTGCCGATGGACGCCGAGCTGGTCGACGGCGTTCCGACGGTGCTCAATCACGCCATGGCCGCGGGCACGCTCGACGTCAGCGTCATCTCCGCGGTCGAGTACGCGCGCGACGCATCGAAGTATCTGCTGCTGCCCGATCTGTCGATCTGCAGCGATGGTCCAGTGCGAAGCGTGGTGCTGTTCTCCAAGCGTCCAGCCGCCGAGCTGCACGGCCGTCGCGTGCTGGTGAGCCGCAGCTCGATGACCAGCGTGGCACTGCTCGAGCTGCTATTCGAGCACGTGTGGGACGCGAAGCCGGCGTTCATTCCGAGCAACGCCGAGCTGGTCGACGTGGCGCGGTTTGGCGAAGAGGAGCACGACGCGCGTCTCGTGATCGGTGACGCCGCACTGCACCTCTGGTCGCGCCTGCGGTCACCGGAGCTCTACGCGCCCGACGAAACGCTGTCCGAGTATCGGTACGCATACGATCTCGGCGCCGAGTGGAAGAACTGGACGGAGCTGCCGTTCGTGTTCGCAGTGTGGGTCGCGCAGCGCACGACCGCCGTCGCCGAGGCGCTCGCTGTGCATGCCGGCCTGATCGCATCACGCGACTGGGGCCTGCAGCACATCGACACGCTCGCCGCGCAGGCCGCGCTCGCGACGGGCGTGCACAAGTCAGTGTGTCACGAATATTTGTCCGGTCTGGATTACGGACTCTCGTACAAGCACCTTGCGGGTCTCACGGAGTTCTTTCGCCGGCTCGTGCTCGCCGGCAAGGTCCCGAACGGCTCGCTGGCGTTCCTGCCGGCGGCGTGATTCTAGTCGCCAGGTACTGGGGACTAGGTTCTAGCGGGGTGCTGGTTGCTGGTTGCTAGCCGCCACTCGCTCGCCTTCACAATTTCGCAGCACTCGTCACCAGCACCCAGCGACCCACCAGCGTCCAGCTTCCAGCATCCGCGATGACTGACCTCCTCGACTTCTACACGAACGCCTCCCTGATCGAGCTCGGCGCCGAAGCAGATCGCGTCCGGCGCGAGAAGCATCCGGAGGGGATCGTCACCTACATCGTCGACCGCAACATCAATTACACGAACGTCTGCGTCGCCGATTGCGGATTCTGCGCGTTCTATCGCCGTCCAAAGCACGCCGAGGGCTGGACGCTGTCGTACGAGCAGATCGGCGCCAAGATCGACGAGGCGAAGGAGCTCGGTGCCATTCAGATCCTGATGCAGGGCGGTCACAATCCCTACATCCCGTTCGAGTGGTATCTGGATCTGCTCAAGTACATCAAGACCTATCATCCGATCCATATCCACGGGTTCAGTCCGAGCGAGGTCGACTTCTTCGCCAAGACGTTCCGCATGGATGCGCGCGACGTCATTCGCGAGTTGATGAAGGCCGGCCTCGATTCCATTCCGGGCGGCGGCGGCGAGATCCTGGTGCAGCGCGTGCGCGACCTCGTCGCGAAGAAGAAGGCGGGCGCCGACCGCTGGCTCGAAATTATGGAGCTGGCGCACAACGAGGGTATGAAGACGTCGGTGACGATGATGTACGGCATCGGCGAGACGCTCGCCGAGCGCATCGAGCACCTCGAACGCGTGCGCGAGCTGCAGGCGCGCACCCACGGTTTCACGGCGTTCATCTGCTGGCCGCTCCAGCCGGAGAACACGCCGACGATGTCGCACATGCAGAAGACCGACGCGGTCGAGTACCTGCGCACGGTCGCGATCGCACGCATCGTGCTCGACAACGTCCCCAATCTCCAGGCGAGCTGGGTGACGATGGGCATGAAGATCGGCCAGGCGGCCCTGCGCTTTGGCTGCAATGATTTCGGTTCTCTCATGATCGAGGAGAACGTCGTCTCGGCGGCAAACACGACGCACCGCACGACGACAACCGAGATCGAGCATCTCATTCGCGACGCCGGCTTCCGTGTGGCTCGGCGCCGCCAGGATTATTCCGTGCTGCAGGAGATCGGCGCGCCGTCATCCGCCGGCGCGCGCGCGTTGGCCGGCGGCAGCGCAGTCGGCGCCGAACCCGTCGCCGCCGCGTGAGCGAGCAGCGGCCGGCTGGCGCACAGCGTACCGGAATCGGTTATGACTCGCATCGCTTCGAGCCGCCTGGCCCGCTGATCCTCGGCGGCGTGCCCATTCCGAGCGACGTGCACCTCCACGGTCACTCGGATGGCGATGCCGCCGCTCACGCCATCACCGACGCGATCCTCGGCGCCGCAACGGCCGGCGATATCGGCGAGATGTTCTCCGATCGCGATCCGGCGAACGAGAACAGGGATTCACTCGAGATGCTCCGCGCCGCCGTGGCGCGCGTCAACGCGGATGCGTGGCGTGTGGCGCACGTGGATCTGGTGATCGTAGCCGAACGCCCGCGCATCGCATCGCATCGTGAGCTGATGCGCGAGCGGTTGTCGCAGGCGTTGGGCGTGTCGCCGGGCGACGTGAGCATCAAGGGCAAGACGAACGAGGGCATGGGCTGGATCGGCCGCGGCGACGGCATCGCGTGCATCGCCGTCGCAACGTTGATCGGCGCCGAGCAGACGAACGCCGACCGCAGCCGCTGAGGTGTCGGGAGTCATCATGCTGGACGAAGCGGTGGCTCGGCGCTTTCAGCTCGATCGGTTCGCCGATTACCTGACGCTGGAGCACGGCACCTCGCCTCGCACACTCGAGGCGTACGGCCGCGACGTCGCCCGGCTGGCGGAGTTCGCCCAACTCAAGGGCGCGCCGACGCCGGTGGACATCACGACGCGTCTCCTCCGCGAATTCGTGTTCCACCTCAAGGACATCGGCCTCGCGCCGTCCTCGATCCGCCGGAGCATCTCGGCCACCCGCACCTATTTCAGATTTCTACTGGCCGATGGCATCGTGGTGCGCGACCCGAGCGAGCGATTGGAGACGCCAAAGCGCTGGCGCACGTTGCCCGATGTGCTCACGGTTGAGGAAGTCTCGCGACTGCTGGCCGCCCCCACGCTGGATGACCCGCTGGCGTTCCGCGACCGCGCGATGCTCGAGCTGGCATACGGCGCCGGGCTTCGCGTGTCGGAGTGGATCACGCTCGCCGTGCGCGACGTGCTCATGGAGGACAAGCTCGTTCGCGTGTTCGGCAAGGGGAGCAAGGAGCGCCTGGTGCCGATCGGACGCTCGGCTATCGCCGCCGTTGCGACCTACGTGCGCGAGTTGCGGCCGCGCCTCGAGAAGGGCAGCGGGGAAGGCGTTCTCCTGCTCAACGCGCGTGGCGAGCCGCTGTCGCGCATGGGCGCGTGGAAGATCCTTCGGCGCTACGTCGAGCGCGCCGGGATCGAGAAGGCCGTGTCGCCGCACACGCTGCGGCACTCGTTCGCCACGCACTTGCTCGAAGCGGGCGCCGACCTTCGCGCGGTGCAGGAAATGCTTGGCCACGCGGACATCTCGACGACGCAGATCTACACGCACGTGGATCGGGAGTACCTTCGGCGGGTACACCGCGAGTATCATCCGAGGGGCTGATCTAGCGGCTGGGTACTAGGTCCTGGTTGCTAGAGGGCGGCTAGTTCCAGGACGGTAGCCACCATTCGCTCACCGCCATGGCATCGTAGCACCTAGCACCCAGCGTCCAACAACCCGCCCAGTACCGAGCACCTAGCACCTCGTCACCAGCATGATTCTCGTCATCGACAATTACGATTCCTTCACGTACAACCTCGTCCAGTACCTCGGAGAACTGGGGGCAGAGGCGGTGGTGCGGCGCAACGATGCCATCACCGTCGACGAGATCGGAACGCTGGCGCCATCGGCCATCGTCATCTCGCCGGGACCGTGCGCGCCGGCGCAGGCCGGGATCACGGTGGATGCGATCCGGCGTTGGGGCAGCTCGATCCCCACGCTCGGCGTCTGCCTCGGGCACCAGGCGATCGGCGAGGCGTACGGCGGAAGGGTCGTGCGCGCCGACCGCGTGATGCACGGCAAAACCTCGCGCGTCCAGCACGACGGCACCGGTGTGTTCGCCGGACTTCCGTCGCCCTTCGTCGTCATGCGCTACCACTCGCTGATCGTCGAGCGGGAATCGCTGCCGCAGTGCTTCGACGTCGTTGCCGTCGCGGATGACGACCCGTCGGAGATCCACGGGATGAAGCATCGGGATCATCCCGTGTACGGCGTCCAGTTCCACCCCGAGTCGGTGATGACGCAGAACGGCAAGGAGCTGCTGCAGAATTTCCTGGAGATTGCACGTTGATCCGCCGCCTCTCGTGGGCGGTTTCGGCATTCCTGCTGCTCGCTGTCTCGACCGGCGTACGAGCCCAGGCAGCCATTCATTTTGGCGATGCGGGCTCCGGTGCAGGGCCGGCGCTGCTGCAGCAAGCGGTCGCGCAACCGCACATCGTGCTCGTCGCCACGGATGGCGAAGCGCACTTGCCGCACGACAGCACCTATCGCCAGACCGTGATCGTCCTCGGCGGGGACGCCATCGTCGATGGCAACGCGATCGCGGACGTGATCGTCGTCGACGGCGATCTGTACATGCATCCCGGCGCGCGAATCGCCGGCCGAGCGGTCGCGATCGGCGGCGGCGTCTACGAGTCGGGGCTCGCGACGATCGCGGGCGGAATCCGGTCCTTTCGAGATTTTACATACGATATCGCGCGTGCGCCCGACGGCTACACGCTGACGTACCGCTCGCTGATCACGGCGCGGCGCGATCCGTTGGCCGTGCTGGCGTTGCTCGGCCCAACGCTGCCCACCTACGATCGCACCAATGGCCTGTCCATCGGGCTGGCTCCGGAATTCGCCATTCCCGCGACGACCATCACGGTGCAGCCGCGCGTGACGTATCGCTCGGAGCTCGGCGCGTTCGATCCGTCGGCCGACGTCACGGCCGAACTCGACTCGCGCAGCGAGCTGCGGGCCAGCATCGGCCGCGGCACGTTCACCAACGATGCATGGATCCGCCCGGACATCCTGAACAGCGTGGAGGCGCTCCTGCTGGGCGAGGACACGCGCAATTACTTCCGCGCCACGCGCGGCGAGGCGACGGTCTCTCGCCGCTGGGAGTCCGATCGCCTCACCGTCGAGCCGTACATCGGCGCACGGGCCGAGCGCGCCGAGAGCGTGCGCCCGAGCCTGGGCGCCACCGGCGGTCCGTGGAGCTTCTTTGGGCGGGACGATTCACTTGACATGCTGCGGCCCAATCCGTCGATCGACGCCGGAACGACCGAGTCGGCGCTTGCCGGTGCCACCGCAACCTGGAACGTGCAGGACATCGTGGCGCAGCTACGGCTCGACGAGGAGCTCGGTACTTTCAACCGTCGGAGCGGCGACCTTGGACCGGACGATCGGTTTGCGCAGACGACCGCGGACGGGCGCATCTCTTTTCCGACGTTCAGCACGCAGACGTTCTCGCTCCACGGGCACGCCGTGCTCACCACGCATGGCGCGACGCCGCGGCAGCGCTGGGCCTACGTCGGCGGCCCGAGCAGTATTCCGACCATCGACATGCTGTCGCAGGGCGGAGACGAGCTGCTGTACTTCGACGCGCGGTACAACATTCCGATCGAGCGGTTCATGCTCCCGCTGATCGGGCCGCCGGTGCTCACATTACGCGAGGTGCTGGGCGGCGCGGCGTTCGGTGCCATGCCGACGTTGCAGCAGGCGTCCGGCGTGCGGCTCTCGGCCAGCCTGATTTACGCGGAAATCCTGGTCGATCCGGCCCGTGGACGCTGGCATTTCGGATTCGGGATCTCGTTGCCGCACGAATAGGCGCTCGCGTTTGCGCCGGCCCCTGTGCGGGACTACGTTTCAGAGCGTGAAATTTGCGGCTGTGTGCGCCCCCAGACTTCCCACCGAGCGCCACGTATGAAGACGCTCGCGGTCATCCCAGCCAGGCTGGGCGCCACCCGCCTCCCCCGCAAGCCGCTCCGGCTGCTCGGCGGCGTCCCACTCGTCATCAGGGTCTGGGAGCGCGTTCTCGGACTCGACGTCGTCGACCGCTGTCTCATCGCCACCGACAGCGACGAAGTCGCGCAGGTCGTCAACGAGTACGGCGCCGAAGTCGTGATGACTTCATCCGACCATCCATCGGGCACGGACCGGGTCGCCGAGGTCGCGCGAAGGCCCGAGTATGCGGACTACGACGTCGTCGTGAACGTGCAGGGCGACGAGCCGTTCGTGTCCCGCACCGCGATTCTCGGCGCCACGCGTCTGGTGACCGACGGCGCATTTCCGATCGGCACCGCGGCCGCGCTGGCGAACGCCGACGTGCTCGCCGATCCGAACATCGTCAAGATCGTGGCCGACTCGAACGGCCGCGCGCTGTATTTTTCGCGCGCGCCGATTCCATTTCTGCGCGCATCCGGCGATCGCGCCGACGTATCGCTGCTGCACCAGTACGTCTGGCAGCACATCGGTGTGTATGCGTACGCGCGCACGGCCCTCCAGAACTGGGTATCGCTGCCACCGGCGCCACTCGAGCTGATCGAACGTCTCGAGCAGCTTCGCCCGCTCACGGCCGGCACGCCCATTGGCATCTCGCTGATCGACGAAAAGATGGCACCCGGCATAGACACGGACGAAGATCTCGAGCGCGCCAATCGCGCCTGGACGGATTTCACCACAGGATGACATCGATGCAGATCGCGCAACGTCCTCAGACGACCAAGTACATCTTCGTCACCGGCGGCGTGGTATCGTCGCTCGGCAAGGGTATCGCCGCGGCCTCGCTCGGTCGATTGCTCGTCGAGCGCGGATTGCGCGTGTCCATGTTGAAGTTCGATCCGTACCTCAACGTCGACCCGGGCACGATGTCGCCGTTCCAGCACGGCGAAGTGTTCGTGACTGATGATGGCGCCGAAACGGATCTCGATCTCGGCCACTACGAGCGGTTCATCGATCGCGCGCTGTCGCAGGCGAACAACGTCACGACGGGACGCATCTACCTGAACGTGATCTCGAAGGAACGCCGCGGCGAGTTTCTCGGCTCGACGGTGCAGGTCATTCCGCACATCACCGACGAGATCAAGGCAGCCATTCGACGACTGGCGCCGGAGAACGACGTCGTCATCGTCGAAGTGGGCGGCACGGTCGGCGACATCGAGTCGCTGCCGTTTCTCGAGGCCATTCGCCAATTCCGCGCCGACGTCGGGCGCGACAACGCGCTGTTCGTCCATCTCACGCTGCTGCCGTATATCGCGGCGGCCGGCGAGATCAAGACCAAGCCAACGCAGCACTCCGTGCGCGAGCTGATGCAGATCGGAATTCAGCCGGACGTCCTGATCGTGCGCACCGAGCGGCCGATCTCGGAAGAGATCAAGCGGAAGATCGCGCTCTTCTGCAACGTGGAATTCGGCGCCGTGATCGAGAGTCCGGACGTGCGCACGATCTACGAGATTCCGCTGCGCTTCCACGAGCAGGGGCTCGACGGCAAGGTGCTGCAGAAGCTCGGGATCGATCGTCCCGATCCATCACTCGCCGCCTGGCGCGAGCTGGTGCAGCGCGTGCTCGTGCCGCACGAGCGCGTCCGCATCGCCGTCGTCGGCAAGTACACGGACTACACGGACAGCTACAAGAGCGTGCAGGAAGCGCTCATTCACGGCGGCATCGCCAACGACGTCGGCGTCGACATCCAGTGGATGTCGAGCGAGAACTTTCTCGAACCCGGTCGCGCTGCCGAAATCCTGTCCGGCGTCGACGGACTTCTCGTGCCGGGTGGCTTCGGCGTGCGCGGCGTCGAAGGCATGGTCGAGGCGATCCGCTACGCGCGCGAAAACGGCCTGCCGTTCTTCGGCATCTGCCTCGGCATGCAGACGGCGATCATCGAGTACGCCCGCAACGTGCTCGGACTCGACGACAGTCATTCGTCGGAGTTCGCGCCGGAGTGCGACAATCCCGTGATCTCGCTCATGGAATCGCAGCAGCACGTCACGGACATGGGCGGCACGATGCGACTCGGCGCCTATCCGTGTCGCCTCGGCCGTGGAACGCGCGCAGCCGAAGTGTACGGACAGACGGAGGTGAGCGAGCGCCACCGGCACCGATATGAAGTCTCGAATGCCTATCGCGACCGCTTCATCCAGCACGGCATGCGGCTGAGCGGACTCTCGCCCGATGGCCAGCTCGTCGAGATCGTGGAGCTGGAAAACCATCCCTGGTTCATAGGCTGCCAGTTCCATCCGGAACTGCAATCGCGTCCGACGCGTCCGCATCCGCTGTTCGCCGGCTTCATCGCCGCGGCCACGCGAGCCAGGCACCGCCAGAGCAGCGGTCGGCGTCAAGCCGCGCTTGTGGAAGCGGCGGACTGACACGTGCCTCCGCACTTTCGTCGCGACGCGCTGTTTCTCATCGCCGGCCCGTGCGTGCTCGAGGATGACGCGCTGAACCTCCGCGTCGGCGAGCACCTCGCCCGGCTCGCCGAGTCCGTGCCGGGCGGCATCGTCTTCAAGGCGAGCTTCGACAAGGCCAATCGGTCCAACGCCGGCGCGCATCGCGGCCCGGGGCTCGATGAAGGACTCGCCGCGCTCGATCGCGTGCGCGCGGCAACGGGACTGCCGATTCTCACCGACGTGCATCTGCCAGAACAATGCGCACCCGCCGCGCAGGTCGTCGACGTGCTGCAGATCCCCGCGTTCCTCTGCCGTCAAACCGATCTGCTCGTCGCCGCCGGTCGCACGAAGAAGGCGGTGAACGTCAAGAAAGGGCAGTGGATGCACCCCGAGGGCATGCGCGGCGCGATCGAGAAGGTGCGCGGCGCCGGCGCCAGGGACGTCGCGCTCACCGAACGCGGCACCTTCTTCGGCTATGGCGATCTCGTGGTGGACATGCGCGGCTTTACGCGAATGCGCGACGCAGCCGACACGCCGGTCATCTTCGACGCAACGCACAGCGTGCAGCGCCCAGGGCAGGGGGCCGGCGGCTCGAGCGGCGGTGCGCGTGAGTTCATTCCGCCACTCGCACTCGCCGCGGTCGCTGCCGGCGCCAACGGATTGTTCATGGAAACCCACCCGACGCCCGATATCGCGCCGAGCGATGGACCGAACATGATTCCGCTCGACAAGCTCGACGAGCTCGTGGCGCGGGCCGTCGACGTCTGGGACCTGGCCGCGCGATGATCGACCCGGCGCTCGCACGATCGATTCGGCTCGTCGCCTTCGACGTCGACGGCGTGCTGACCGACGGCGGCATCTACCTCGGCGACGTCGACGGCCGACGCATGGAGTTCAAGCGCTACGACATTCAGGACGGACTCGGCATCTCGATGCTGCGCCTCGTCCACATGCCGGTCGCGATCGTCACCGGCCGCGTGTCGGAGAGCGTACGCCTTCGCGCGCAGGAGTTGCGCGTCGACGACGTCGCACAGGATCCGGATGGCTACAAGCTCGCGGGCTTTCTGCGTATCGTCGAACGGCACCGGCTCACGCCCAGTCAGGTCGCGTTCGTCGCCGATGACTTTCCAGACATGGCGCTGCTGCGACTGGTCGGCTTGCCCGTCGCCGTCGGCAACGCAGCGCCGGAAATCAAGGCGATCTGCACGCATCACCTGCGGAACGTCGGCGGCCGGGGCGCCGTGCGCGAATTCGTCGAAGATTTTCTGAAGGCTCGCGGTGAGTGGGAAACCGCGTGGAACCGCTACGTGGATGCGCGGTCGCAGCCGACGAACGAGGGCGCCGCATGAGCGCGGCGGAAATCGTCGATCGCGGCCGGCGCGTGATGCGGCTGGAAGCCGAGGCGCTCACGGCCATCGAGCAGCGGCTCGGCGGCGAGTTTGCGCGAGCCGTGGAGCTGATCGCGGGCTCGCCGGGGCGCGTGATCGTCGCCGGCGTCGGCAAATCCGGGCTGATCGGCCGAAAGATCGCCGCCACGCTCACCTCAACCGGCACGCCAGCCACGTTTCTGCACCCGTCTGACAGCGTCCACGGCGACCTGGGCATCGTCGGCCAGGACGACGTTGCCGTGTTGCTCTCCAAGAGCGGTGAATCCGACGAGCTGCTCGCCCTGGTGGCGCATTTGAAGCGGTTCGGGGTACGAACCATCGCCATCACCGGCACTCCAACCTCGTCGCTCGGCCGGCACTGTGACGTCGCGCTCGACGCGGGCGTCCGCGAGGAAGCCTGCCCGCACGATCTGGCACCGACCACGAGCACGACCGCCGCACTCGTGCTGGGCGATGCGCTGGCGGTGGCGCTGCTGCAGGAAAAGGGCTTTCAGCGCGAGGACTTCGCCCGGATTCACCCGGGTGGTGCCCTGGGGCGAAAGCTCGTGACCGAGGTCGAGGAGATCATGTTGCGCGAGGATCTGCCCGTGTTGCAGCACGAAGCCACGATGCGCGAAGCAATCGTCACGATCGCCGAACGGCGCGGTATCGCGATCGTCGTCGATCGCGAGCGCCGCGTCGAGGGCGTCGTCACGGCGGGCGATCTCAGTCGACTGATCGAACATGGCGGCGACATCTTTCCAATTCCCGTGCGCGACGTGATGACGCGTGCGCCCAAGATCGCACGCACCGGCGAGCTGGCCAGCGCGGTCGCGTATCGCATGGAGGAGCATGGAATCATGGCCATGCCGGTCGTCGACGACGCACAGCAACTCGTCGGCGTCGTTCATTTGCACGATCTCATGCGCGGGCGGGTCGTCTGAGACGGCGCGTACTCGCCCTGGCCGCGGCCGTGCTATGCGTGGGTGTGGCCTCGTGCCGCGACGCGAAGCAGCCGCCAGTCGCTGCCATGCCGGCAATCGCCGACAGCGCCGACCAGGTGCTGCAGGGCGTGCACTATCTCATGTCGAGCGGCGGCATCCAGCGTGCCGAGCTGCGCGCCGACACCGCGTACGTGCTCGACGATCAGACGCGGTTTGATTTGCGCAACACGAACGTCACGTTCACGACCGAAACCGGCGCACCGCAGGGCACCATGCAGGCACGGCGCGGGATGTACAATCTGCGATCTCAGGTGCTCGAGGGCCGCGGCGACGTCGTCGTCAAGCTGGTTGACGGACGGACATTGCGCTCACCGCACGTGAAGTACAACCAGCTCGCGCACCTCATCAGCAGCGACACGTCGTACACGATGACGCGCGGCACCGACTCGCAGAGCGGGATCGGCTTTTCGTCCAACGAAAGCTTCACCCGGTTCACCTGCTTGCGGAATTGCGGCGGCAACATGTCGTTGTTGCTGCCGTCGAAGTGAGGCGTGGCGGCGTGCGCGCAATCGTCGCGGTGCTCGCGTTCGCCGTCCTGTCGGCCATCGGTCCCGAGCTCGGCGCGCAGCAGACCCAGTGCACGCTCGTGCAGCAGCCCACCACGCGCTTGACCGTCGACAGCACGGCGGAAGGGCAGGTCGCGTTCGTGGGTGGCGGGGTGCTGATTCGGTGTCCAGCGCGCGGCATCACGCTGCGCGGGGACAGTGCCGAGGAGCATCCCGACCGCGACGTGATGATAGGCCGCGCGGTGTATGATGAGCCGCGGCTGCACGTTACCGCGGATTTCCTCAATTACTTTCCGTCCAATGAGCGGGTCGTAGCGTCCGGCCACGTGCATGGCCGCTTGCCGAGCGGCTCGACTCTCGATGGACCACAGGCGGAATGGTTGCGGGTAACGCCGTCGCGTCCACGCCAACAAATGCGCGCGATTGGCCGGCCGACGATCACGATCGTCGAGCAGGATTCCGCCGGGCGTCCGGCGCCGCCGACCACCGTGATCGCGAACAATGTGTTCATGGACGGCGACAGCCTGATTTACGGCGGCGGCCAGGTCGTCATCACGCGGCCGAACATCGGCGCCACCGCCGACTCGGCCTTCATCGACGAAGCGCATGAGACCATGCGCTTGCTGCGCAACCCGACGGTCACCGGCACCCAGGGCCGTCCGTACAAGTTGACCGGCGACATGATCGACCTGTTCTCGCACAACCGGAAGCTCGAGCGGGTGCTCTCGCGCTCGAACGCGACGGCCCTGAGCGACTCGATGACGCTGAGCGCCGACACGATCGATCTCCGCGTTCGGAATGAGGCGCTCGACCATGCCTATGCCTGGGGACCGAGTCGCGCGCACGCAGTGTCGCCGACGCAAACGCTGGTCGCGGATTCGCTCGACGTCGACATGCCCGGTCAGAAGGTGGAGCGCGTTCTCGCGATTCGAAACGCGTTTGCGCAGGGCAAGCCCGACACGACGCATTTCAAGCTCGAGCCGCCCGACACGACCGATTGGCTCAAGGGAGACACGATCACGGCGCACTTCGATACGCTTGCACGCGACACAACCGCGCGCGCGCCAAAGGACACATCCAATGCGCCGACCATCCGGCAGCTCGTTGCGTCCGGGCACGCAAGCGCGTTGTATCACATGACGCCCAGCGACACCACGATTCATCGACCAGCCATCAACCACGTGACGGCGCGGATCATCACGATTGATTTCAAGAACAGGCAAGTGACGACCGTGTCCACCGTCGATTCCGTGTTTGGAATCTTTCTCGAGCCGCGAGCGGACAGCACGGCCCGGCGCGCCAAGGGGCAACCACAAAAGCCCGGTACGGCAAAACCGTCGCCGCGGCCCGTGACGCCAAAACGTCCGCCGGCCGGTGAGACGCCGACGTCGCCGTCGACGCACGAGGAGCGCCGGTGAGCGGCCGCATCGAGTCGGCGCGCGTTCGGTCGCTCGTGGAGCAGTTGGCGCGCGGCGATCGCTCGACCGCGCTCGCTTTGCACGCGCTGATCACCGTTGCGGATGGCGCCGGGTGCGCGCCGTTCGACCGCGTAGCCATTGTCTACCGCGACGACCATCTCGCCGCGCTCCGGGCGGCGGGACACGATGCCGATCGCGAGGCTGGACGCCTGAGTCTCGATGAGGTGCGAAAGCACCTGGCGACGTCAGTCTTGCCTCGGCTGGCGGCGGATGGCGTGGTCGTCCTGCCGGAAGCCGGCCTCGAGGGCGGCGACGATTCGGTGCGATTCGTGGGCGCGCGGTGGGCCGAAATTGCCGCGAACCGGACCGAGCTCGCGGCGGCGCTTCGCGATACCGGCGAGCACCAGGCGATCGACGAAGCCATCGCTGCCACGCCGCCGTCGGGCACCGTTGCCCTCGGCGCGAGCACGCTGGAGGCGCGCGGACTGGTCAAAACGTATCGGCGGCGCCGGGTCGTCAACGACGTGGCCCTGCGATTGCAACAGGGGGAGATTGTTGGACTGCTGGGGCCGAATGGCGCGGGCAAGACGACGACCTTCTACATGATCGTCGGGCTCATCCAGCCGCTGTCGGGCAGTATCCTGCTGGACGGCGCCGACATCACGTCGATGCCGATGTACAAGCGGGCGCGACACGGGATCGGCTATCTCTCGCAAGAGCCGTCGATCTTCCGGAAGCTGTCGGTCGAAGACAACATCCTGGCGATCCTCGAAACGCTGGATCTGTCGTCCGCCGAGCGGCGTGCCCGGCTGGAGAGCCTGTTGGACGAGTTGAGCATCAAGCACCTGCGGAACAGCAAGGCCTTTGCGTTATCCGGCGGCGAGCGCCGCCGACTCGAGATCACGCGGGCGCTCGTGACTCAGCCGAAATTCATGATGTTGGACGAGCCGTTCGCTGGAGTCGATCCGATCGCGGTGCACGACATCCAGCAAATCGTCGCGAATCTGCGCCATCGGGGAATCGGAGTGCTGATCAGCGACCATAACGTCGAGCAGACGCTGGACATCGTCGACCGCGCCTACATCATGTTCGACGGACAGGTGAAAGTGTCGGGCACGGTCCGCGAGCTCGTGTTCGACGACACCGTTGCGGACATCTACCTTGGCCCCACGCTCACGGCGCGGTTGCGCGCCAGGTTCGCGGCAGCCGACGAAGGAGAATCGATCGCCTCATGAAAGCTGGACTGTCCCAGAGCACGCAGCTGAAGCAGGAACTCAAGATCAATCCGCGCCTGTATCAGGCGATGGATCTGCTGTACATGCCGCTTCTGGATCTCCAGCAGCACCTCAAGCAGGAACTGCTGAACAATCCGTTCCTCGACATGGTCGAGCCGGAGGAAGAGGAAGAGTCGGAGGAGGAGACCGTCGAAGCCGAAGCACCGGCCGAAACGGAACAGAAGGACAGCAACGACGAAATCGACTGGGAGGAGATCCTCCTCGACGGATTCGACGCCGGGGGCCGGCGCGAGGAGCACGAAGAGCGCGAGTACTACGAGCCGGTCACCGTCGACAGCCGAAACCTCTCGGACCACCTCATCGATCAGATCACGCTGCTCGATCTCACGCCGCGGCAGCAGTTTCTCGCCGACGAGTTCGTGGGCAACATCAATGAGGATGGCTACCTCGCCTGTCCGCCCGAGCAGATCCGCCGCAGCGTCAACGAAGAAGTCGAGCGCGCCGCGGAGGCGGCCGAACGAGACATCGACGACCTGCCGCTCTACACCGAAGCGGAAGTCGACGAGATGCTCGGCATCATTCAGAACCTCGACCCGCCGGGCGTGGGCGCGCGCGACCTGCGCGAGTGTCTCATGCTCCAACTCAAGGAAGCGGGCCTCGAGCAGTCGGTGCCGTACCGCCTCGTGCGCGACTGCTTCGAGGAGCTGATCAACCACCGCTGGAGCGAGATCTCCAAGCGTTTCGGCATCAGCCCAGGCGACGTCCAGAAGGCCGCGGACGAGATCAAGAAGCTCGATCCCAAGCCGGGCCTGATGTACTCGGATGCGAGCGACAACTACATCATTCCGGATCTGATCGTCGAGAAGATCGATGGTCGGTATCACGTCTTCCTCAACGACGCGAACCTGCCACGGCTCAAGTTGAGCCGCGCCTATCAGGAGATTGCGCGCGACAAGAAGAAGTTCGAGGGGGAGAGCAAGGAGTTCATCTCCAACAAGCTCAACTCGGCGAACTGGATGATCCAGGCGATCGAGCAGCGCCGGCAGACGATGCTCAAGGTGATGAACTACATCGTCGACCGGCAGCGTGATTTCTTCGAGAAGGGCGTGCAGTTCCTCAAGCCACTCACGCTGCGCGAGGTGGCCGAGGTGATCAACATGCACGAATCGACCGTGAGCCGCGTGACGAACGAGAAGTTCGTGCAGACGCCGCGCGGCGTGCTGCCGCTCAAGTTCTTCTTCTCGTCCGGCCTGTCGACCACCGCCGGCGAGGACGTGTCGGCGCGCGGCATCAAGGCGCAGATCGAGAAGCTCGTCGCCGACGAGGACGCGAAGCATCCGCTCACCGATCAGGCGATCGTCAACATCCTCAAGGAGAGCGGCGTGCAGATCGCGCGTCGCACGGTGGCCAAGTATCGCGACCAGCTGGGCGTGCTCTCCGCACGGATGCGCAAGCGCGTATGACCCTGCCGCCCGGAGCGCGGTCGATGGCAGCCCCTCAAGCGTTCACGCCAACGGTCTCGAGCCGCCCGTCGCACGATGTCGACGTCTCCGTGCTCGTGCCGGCCAAGGACGAGGCCGAGAATCTGCCGCTGTTCATGGAGCAGGCGGCCGCGGCCTTCGCCGCATCGCCGTATCGGTACGAAGTCGTGGTGATCGACGACGGCAGCACCGATCGCACGTGGGCGGTGCTCCAGGATCTCGCGCAGCGGTACTCGTTCCTGCGGCTGGCGCGGCATCGCGCGCGTCGCGGCATCGCCGACGCCCTACGGACCGGCTACCTCGCGGCGCGGGGTGACGTGCTCGTGTTCTATCCCGCCGATTTGCAGTTCAAGCCCGAGGACATTCCGCGACTCGTCGCGCCGATCATGGCCGATGAATCGGACATGGTCACGGGGTTCAAGGAAGGGAAGTACGAGAAGGCGTTCGTCTCCGGCATCTACAACCTGCTGAGCCGCACGCTCTTTCACGTGCCGGTCAAGGATTTGAATTCTGTAAAGGCGTATCGGCGCGAGATCATGGACGGCCTGCCGTCTCGGCCCGACTGGCACCGATACATGATCGTCATCGCCGCGGCGCAGGGGTTCACCGTGACCGAGATACCGGTCCCGCTGTATCCGCGACATGCCGGCAAATCGAAGTTCGGGCTGTCGCGCATTCCGGTCGGCGTGCTCGATATGCTCGCCGTCTGGTTCGAGCTGCGCTTCGGTCAGAAGCCGCTGCTGCTGTTCGGCATGGTCGGCGCGGGACTCTTCGGCATCGGCGCGTTGGCCGGCCTGATCGCACTCGGCGTGTATTTCGGCGCGGGTGTGGGCTACCGCTCCGTGTGGACGCTCATCCAGACCTGCCTCATTCTCGGCAGCATCTTCTTCGCCACCGGATTGCTCGGCGAACAAATCGCCGGCGAGCGCGCGCAGCTGCGCGAGCTCCGGCGCCAGCTCGACGAGCTCGGGGCCGATCGCATCAGAGATCGCTGATCGCATGAAAGTGCTCTTCCTCACGCACTCCTTCCCGCGCGGCCCCGGGGACGCTGCGGGTTCGTTCGTGCTCCGCCTCGCCGTCGCGCTCCGCGAAGAGGGCATCGACACCAGCGTCGTCGCGCCCGCGACGCGCGGTGTGCCCGATCACGCGCAGCTCGAGAGCATCAAGATCGAACGCTTCCGGTACGCGCCGCGCCGCTACGAGACGCTCGCCTACGCCGGCAACATGGCGACGCAATTTCAGGCGTCGTGGAGCGCGAAGGTCACGATGCTCGGGTTTCTCGGCGCCGAGTTTCGCTGCGCCGTGCACGCCCGCCGCAGCGAGGAGCCCGACCTGGTGCACGCGCACTGGTGGTTCCCGAATGGGCTCGTGGGTACGTGGCTGAGCCGCATGTCCAACCGGCCGCTCGTCACCACGTTGCACGGGACCGACGTCCGGCTGGCTCGCTCGGTCGCGTTCTCGCGCCCCGCGTTCCGTCACGTGCTGCATCACTCGGCCGCCGTCACGGCTGTCTCTCGCTGGCTCGCGGCAGAAGCGCAGGAAGTCGTCGCCGCGCCGGCGCCGATCGTCGCGCCGATGCCGGTCGCGACATCGTTGTTCACACCCGGCGGCGAACGATCGCACGACCGCCTGCTGTTCGTCGGCCGGCTCAATGCGCAGAAGGGAATCGAGCTGCTGCTCCATGCATTGAAGAGCATTCCGGACACGTCGGTGTCGCTCGACATCGTCGGAGACGGCGATGATCGCGCCGCGCTCGAGCAGCTCGCGATCGGGCTCCAGCTGGGTGACCGCGTGCGCTGGCACGGCGCGCTGCCGCAGCAGCAATTGGTGAATTTCTACCGTCGAGCTGCCGCGCTCGTGGTGCCGTCGATCGGCGAAGGCCTCGGTCTGGTCGCAGTCGAAGCTCAGCTCTGTGAAACTCCCGTCGTCGCGTTCGAGTCGGGCGGTTTGCCCGACGTCGTCCAGCACGACCGCACCGGCATTCTCGTGAGCGAGGTCGACGCCGCACCGCTCGCCGCCGCGCTAGTTTCCCTCCTCGAACGCGACGATCGGGGCGCCTCCCTCGGCGCCGCCGGCCGCCTGCACGCGCTCGCCACCTTCGCCCCCCAGTCGGTTGCCCGTCGATACGCCGACATCTACCGAAACGCCATCACCACCTCGCCGCAATAAGCTGTGGATCGCGGTGCAGCTCGTCG
>JAICKA010000243.1 GCA_025928185.1 Gemmatimonadaceae bacterium | reverse complement strand
TATTACACACACTTCTTCTTTCCCGAAGGCATCACGCAGGACGGCACGCTCATTGGCGACCAGTTGGGGCCACGCGGGATCGGCAGCTACCTCACCCTCGACGGCGAAACGGGTCGCGGCGAGTGGTCGCTGACCGGTGGCTATGAAGTGCGAAGCGGCAATCTGTACGGCTCCGGGCTCGTGGGGCCCGATTCCAATTTCGTCTTCGTTCGCGTTGCCACTCGCCCGGGCGAACACCGCCAGCGCCTGACGGCAACCTGGACGCCCGGCCGCGTCGACGCGCGCACGACGGTGAGCCTGACCGGCGGAATCGAGCGCGTGCAGAACTTCAACTTTGTCGCTGGCGCCACGCGTACCAACGGACTGCTCCAGGCGGTCGTGAAGGTGCGGCCGTAACGCCGATGCGAACCGTTTCCTTCACCGTCGATCTCGAGCCCGACTGTCCGCCGTTCCTCTCCGGTTTTCGCGGCGTCGAGCACGGGCTGCCGAAGCTGCTCGATCTTCTCGATCAGCTCGATGTGCGCGCGACGTTCTTCACGACGGGAGAAGTAGCCGAGCGGTACCCGGAATCGATTCGGCGACTGGTGCGCGGCGGTCACGAGCTCGCCTGCCACGGCATGACACATCGCGCATTTCCGTCGCTCGATCGCGCGAGAGCGACGTGGGAAATCGAGCGGTCGGCCGAGATCCTGCGCGCGTTTGCGCCGGTGACCTCGTTTCGCGCGCCGTATCTCATGTTTCCGTCCGCCTACCTCGACGTGCTCGAGCGGAACGGATTCGTGCTCGACTCGTCGCACGCTGTCTACAAGCTCGCCTACTACCGCGATCGAACGCGGACCCGGCTGCGCCGCATACCTGCGTCCGTCACGTCCTCGGTGCTGCGGCTGCCGCGGCTGGTGCGGCGCACGTACCTCGCGGCGCTGTCCAGTCCCCTGGTGCTGTTCGTGCACCCGTGGGAGTTCGTCGATCTGCGCCGCGAAAAGCTTCGGCTCGATTGCCGGTTCAGAACCGGCGACGTGGCGCTCGAGTGCGTCGGCGACGTGTTGCGCCGGCTGAAGGAGCGTGGAAGGACGTTCGTGACGATGCGAGAGTTGGGAGAGAGGAGAGAGGAGAGGGGAGAACGGCACGAAGGAGGGCATTCGGAACAGCGAGGAGACCCGGCGTGAAGAACCGGCGCGGCTGGTTACTGCTCGCCTGGGTGATTGCCACCGCGATCCTCGTGGCGGCGGCGCGGCGCGTGAACTGGACCCATGCGCTGGCGGTCACCGCGGGCGCAAAGCCGGGCTGGATCGTGCTCGCCGTGCTCGCTAACGCCGCGATTCTCGCCTGGTGGGCTGGCTACTGGAAGCTGTTGCTGCCCCGCACCGACGCCGCGGTGTCGTATCGGCGCATGCTCGAGATCGTATCGACCGCCTCGTCGGTGATGAACACCGTTCCATTCGGCGCCGGTCACGCGACCGGCCTCGTGCTGCTCGTCAAGCGCGGCGGCGCGTCGCAGAGTGGTGCGTTCTCGGTGCTGGCGCTCGACCAGCTCGGCGAAGGCATCGCCAAGGTTGCCGTGTGTCTGCTCGCCAGCGAGATGTTGCCGCTGCCCCACTGGATGCACGCCGCGATTCACACCATTACGATCGCCGTCGCGCTCCTGCTCATCGTGATGATCGTGCTGGCGCCGCGCGTGCGCGCGCTCGAGACGATGCGAACCTGGCATCGCGCGGCCGGCGCACTGGTCTGCGTGCTGCTGATGAAGACGGTCGAAGGGCTGGCGATCGCCGCCGTGCAGCAATCGTTCGGCGTCGCGATTCCGGCGGCGGGCACCGTTCTCGTTCTGGCGGCCGTCGTGCTCGCGACCGCGCTGCCGCTCGCGCCGGGCAACCTCGGCGCCTACGAAGCCGCGGTATTTCTCATCTATAGATATCTCGGCGTACCGCCCGACCGCGCGCTGGCATTGGCGATCGTGCAGCACGTGTGCTTCATGCTGCCGGCCGTCGGCGTGGGATATCTGTTCGTGTCGACTCAGACGCTGGCGCGCAGAGCGATCGCGTCGCGATAGATCGCTTCATGCGCGGCGATGACGTCCGCCCAATCGTGCGGTGGCGTCGTGTCGCGATTATGCTGCGCCATCGACTGACGGCGGCATGGATCGCGAATCAGCGTCAGCACCTGCATCGCCATCTCGCCGTCCGAACGCGCGAGCAATCCGCCGCGGCCGTTGTCGATCAGCTCGGCCACGCCTGATCCGGACATGGCGACCACCGGAACGCCGGCGCATCGCGCCTCGAGCGCCGCGAGGCCGAAGGATTCCCGCACGGTCGGCAGCACGAACAGATCGGTTTCGGCAAGCAGATCCCGAATCTGCTCGCGCGTGCGGCTGCCCAGCACCTCGACGCGATCGCGCAAGTGACGCCGGTTCACTTCGCGCTGCAGGGCGCGGCGCTCCGGTCCGTCGCCCACGATCCGGAGCCGTACGTCGACGTCGGTCGTGAGCATGTGCATGACGCGCGACATGATCGCCGGCAGCGCGAGCGGCCGCTTCTTCGGGTTGAGGCGCATCACGGACAGCAGCTCCACCGTCGGCCGTCCGCGCGGGGC
>JAICKA010000144.1 GCA_025928185.1 Gemmatimonadaceae bacterium | reverse complement strand
GCGGTCGCCGCCGAAATCAAGCAGCGCATCGCGCGCCTTCGGCCCGATAGCCCGCGGCAGTGGGGCAGGATGACGCCCGCCCAGGCGCTCGCGCATTGCGTGTCGAGTCTCGACATGGCGCTCGGGCGCAGCAATCCGCCGCGAATGCTCGTCGGGTACATCTTCAGCGGCATCGCCAAGCGGTCGCTGCTCGCGCGCGGCGAACCGATGCGCCGCAACTCGCCGACCAGTCGCGATCTGCGCATTCGCGACGATCGCGACTTCGGCACGGAGTCGAAACGACTCGTCGCGGCGATCGACGAGTTCGTGCGCGGTGGACCGAGTGCCTGCACCACGCACCCGCACACGTTCTTCGGGCCGCTCACACCGCTCGAGTGGGCGACGCTCATGTATCAGCACCTCGATCACCACCTGCGCCAGTTCGGCGTGTAGCCGACGTGCGCATCGCCGCCAGTCCGCCGCTCATTCCGCGCCTCCCGATCGAGCGGAATCCCGGGCTTCCGCTGCATCGGCAGGTCTACGAAGCGCTGCGTCAGGCAATACTCGGCGGCACGCTGCGGCCGGGACAGCGCGTGCCGTCGACGCGCGCTCTCGCCACCGAGCTCGAGATCTCGCGCTTTCCCGTGCTCACGGCGTACGAGCAGCTGTTGCACGAGGGTTATCTCGAAGGCCGCGTCGGCTCCGGCACGTACGTCTGCGCCGCCCCGCCCGAGCGTTCGTTGCAGGCCGTTCGCAACGGAGCTCGCGGCAAGCGGGCGAGCGGCGCACACCGATCAGCATTGTCTGATGCGCGCCGAGCGCGCCGTAACGAGATTCCGCGGGCACGAGACGAAGGCGGGTTGCGTCCGTTTCGCGCCAGTTTGCCGGCACTCGATCAGTTTCCGCACGTCCTCTGGTCGCGTATCGTCGCGCGGCACGCGCATCGGCTGTCGCCCTCGCAAATGGTCTACGGCGATCCGGCTGGACTCGGCGAGCTGCGCGCCGCGATCGCCGAACACCTCCGCACCGCTCGCGCCGTGCGGTGCGAGGCCGAGCACGTGCTCATCGTCTCCGGCTCGCAGGCGGCGCTGCGGCTCTGTGCGACCGTGCTGCTCGGACGCGGCGAGCGCGTCGCCATCGAGGAGCCGAGCTACTCCGGCGCACGCGCCGCGCTGCTCGCCACCGGCGCCGAGCTGGTGCCGGTGCCGGTCGACGACGACGGAATCGACGTGCGCGCACTCGGCGCGCTGGGCTCGCGCGTGCGCGCCGTGTACGTCACGCCGTCGCACCAGCATCCGCTCGGCATGTGCATGTCGGCCACACGGCGGCTTGCGCTGCTCGACTGGGCGGCGCAGAACGACGCCTGGATCTTCGAGGACGACTACGACAGCGAGTATCGCTACGTCAGTCGTCCGCTCGGGGCGCTGCAAGGGATGGATACCGCCGACCGAGTCGTCTACGTCGGCACCTTCAGCAAGGTGCTCTTTCCCGCGCTGCGCATTGGCTACCTCGTCGTGCCGCCGCAGTTGTGGGATGCATTCGTCGAAGCGCGCGAAGCGCTGGATGTCTTCTCGCCGACGCTGTATCAGCTCGCGCTCACCGACTTCCTGCGCGAAGGCCACTTCGTTCGGCATCTGCGCCGCATGCGCGGCGTCTACATGAAACGGCGGCAGGCGCTGCTGGATGCGATCGACACGCATTGCGGCAGTCTGCTCACCGTCTACAATGCCGACGCCGGGCTGCACCTCGCCACGCTATTGCCGAACGACGTGAACGACGTCGACGTGGTGAAACGAATGGCGGACCGCGGCCTCATCGCCACCGCATTGTCGACGTGCTACATCGGACGTGCGCGACGGAACGGACTATTGCTCGGCTTTGGCGGCACGGACGAAGCGACGCTCACCGCGGCGACGCGCACGCTGGGCGAAGTGCTGCGCGAGCGTGCGTGAGCGCGTGAGCACAGGCAACCCCCGAGGCGCATCCAAATAGAACCGTAGCGATCAGCGCGACGTCCGGGTGTAGCGCGAGATCGAGTGCAGCTCCCAGCTTCGGCCGCCGTCGTCCGAGAACGATTCCTCGAGAGTGAACGAGCTCGGGGCGATCTCCGCGATCACGCTCCGCGAGTACATCGCGCGGCCGTGCACGACATCCTGGCCGTAGAACTCGCCGCGGCCTCCTCGAAACTCGCCGATCTGCGGCTGTCCAAGTCCTCCCTTGGCTGCGTCGGTGGCCGAGATGCTCCACTGGCGCGAATCGGGATCATAGAGGCGAAGGAGCAGACCGTCGCCAAAACCCGCCGCGTCGGATTCCATCTCGACGAGCACCGCGCCGCGATTGAAGATCCGGCTGGCCGTCGACATTCCTTCGAAGCGGACCCATTCGGCCGAGGCGGCGAACGGGCGCAGCAACCGCGAGTGGCGCACGTGCCAGGTGCCGATCTCGAAATCGAAGTCGTGTGAGCCGTCACGCAGTGCCGGACGCGCGGCGACGCGCGGGGTGGTAACGCCGGGCACCGGCTGGCGCAGCGCGCTTGGCGCGAGCGGCGAATTCATTTGCAGATACATGAGAGCAGCGGCGGCGAGAGCAGGCTGATGAGAGTTTGTGAATGATGCGTCGGTGGTGAGCTTGCGACCGCCGTGATCGGAGCATAACGCGCGCGGCGCGGGCATACTGTCGAAAACGTGCGCCAAAAGTGGCAATGGCCAGCCGGCACAAAATGGTGCTGGCCGCCGAACCATCCTCGCGGGTAGGATGCGGCATGTATCGCATCGAGCCATCACCAGACCGCTCTCGCCGCCGTCGGCTCGCCGCTGCCGCCGAAGCCCGAATCGCCGCCGCGCCCGGCGCGGCGCATCGCATTCGAGATCTGGCATTTGTGCTCGGCGTGTCGCCGTTTCATCTCGCGCACGTGTTCCGCGACGTGGTCGGCGTGTCGATTCATCAGTACGTGCTGCAGGTGCGCATGCAGACCGCGTTGGCCCGGCTGCGCGCGGGCGAGGCAAACATCAGTCGCCTGGCGCTGGAGCTCGGCTTCTCGAGCCATAGTCATTTCACTGCCGTGTTCCAGCGGCACTTTGGCGAGAGTCCGGCCGCGGTGCGCGGTGGACGATCGAGACGCCGCGCCTGAGCCGCGGGTTGACGCGCCGCTAACACCTGGCGGCAACGCATATAAGAAGTCTGACAAAATACTGACAGCGCCGCGCCGTGCACGTCGCAATGTTGCAGTCGCCGGGTCGAAGTGAGTTCGGCGCCGGCAATACTCGGTGACAGTCGGTGAGATCATGCGCAAAGTCGCGGCAGTGTGTGTCACGCTCGTGCTGGCCGGATGCGGCTGGATGCGTGCGTCGAACGGACCCACCCCTCCCTCACAAGGGCGATCGGCGTCGAAGTTGGCGCGCGCCGAATCGCCGACCCCTGTCGGCGTCGCCTCCGAATTCGAATTTCGCCGGCGCCACGCGGCGGCGGGCCGGTTCATCACGCGCGACGTGCTCGCATCGAGCGGCGATCTGTCGCTCGCCGACGTGCTGCGCACCCACATCGTCGGGTACGGCGAGTCGCGCGATGCGCGCGCGTACGCGGGCATGGTCGTCTGCGGTGTCGACGTGTACCTCGACGGCATGCGCATCATCGGCAACCTCGACGGGATCCGTCCCGCCGAGCTGGCCGGCGTCGAGTACTACCAGCCGTCGGGCGCGCCGATCAAGTATCGCCGACCGCTGGCTGCCTGTCCCGTGCTGCTGCTGTGGACGATGGCCGCGCGCTGAGCGCGCGAACACAAAGCAGCACGCCCTGACATCGACGCGCCGAAAGGACGGCAACGGCACCCGCGTCCAGATCGCGCGCCGACAGCCGGACGGAAGCTGGTTGCGCGTGATCGACGTGCCGGAGTGATCATCGGATCATCACGCGTGGTGAGTCTGGTGCGCCGAATTGGGTTGGACTGAGTTGGGGACGCGGATCTTGCGGAAACTGGAACGGCGAACGAGGCGCGGATTGGTTGCTACTGGCGCACCGAGTCTCGCGCGCCACACCCCAAAAGCATTTGGTGTTAACTCCGTTCAATCCGTCCCATTCGTGTCATCGCTGTTCAACCTGTTACGGCTTGACCAGCATCATTTCTCCGTAGCCCCTTCCCTCTCCCTGCGAGGTCGCCGGTCTAGCCGGCCCCTCCCCCTCTATGGCGCGATGCTCTCTCGCGCCACGCAGGTCCCAACGGAGCGGGAAGGAGACCGGGACGCCACCACCACAAATCACCCCGCGCGACATCCACGGACCATGGACCATGGACCAGGGACGCAGTATCCTCTCCCCCCATGCCCACCACCCGCCCAGGCCCACTCGCCGATCCACTCACCGACTACCCGCGGCCAGGCTCGGCGCCGAATGGCTTCTTCGGCCATCCGCGCGGACTGTCGACCCTCTTCTTCACCGAGATGTGGGAGCGCTTCAGCTATTACGGCATGCGTGCCTTCCTCATCCTCTACATGGTCCACGTGCTCGGGTTCAACGACAAGCACGCCGGGTCCGTGTACGGCACCTACACCGCCAGCGTCTGGGCGGCGGCGATCGTCGGCGGCATCATCGCCGACCGCTGGCTCGGCCAGTACAAGAGTGTGCTCGTCGGCGGCATCATCATCGCCCTCGGCCATTTCACGCTCGCTTTTCATCCGCTGCCCTACTTCTACGCCGGTCTGGGCCTCATCGTCATCGGCACCGGCCTGCTCAAGCCGAATGTCAGCGCCATCGTCGGCGGCCTGTACGAGCCCGGCGACGCGAGGCGCGACGCGGGCTTCTCGATCTTCTATATGGGCATCAACCTCGGCGCGGCGCTGGGACCATTCATCGCCGGCTATCTCGCGCAGCGCGTCGACTGGCACCTGGGCTTCGCCTGCGCCGGCGTCGGCATGACGCTCGGCGTCGTCCAGTACATCGCCGGCCGCCGGCATCTCGAGCCGTCGATCGTCCGGCTCGAGGAGCAGCGCCAGGCCTCGAAGCGGGCCGAGTCGGAGGAACGGGCCGCGGCAGCATCGGCGGCCGCGCCGGTCGACACTACGCCGCGCTTCTGGGGATTCACGAAAGTCGAATGGAAGCGGCTCGCCGCCATGGCGGTGTTCTTCGTCTTTGCCGCAGTGTTCTGGGGCGCGTACGAGCAGGCCGGGTCGACGCTCAACCTGTTCGGCGACCGCTACACTCGGACGACGATCCTCGGCTTCAGCTTTCCGTCGAGCTGGTTCCTCACGGTGCAAGCCATCTTCGTCATCGTGCTCGCGCCGGCGTTCGCCTGGCTGTGGATCCGCCTCGGCAGGCACGAGCCCTCGACGCCGACCAAGTTCGCGTTCGGACTGCTCTTCATAGGACTTTCATTCGTGTTCCTGCTGCTGCCGGCCAACCAGCTCCAGGACTCGCCGGGCATTCGCGTCAGCCCCTTCTGGCTCATCGGCTGCTACTTCATCCAGGAGCTCGGCGAATTGTCGCTGTCGCCGGTGGGGTTGTCGGTGTTCACCAAGCTCTCGCCGGTGAAGATCGTCGGCTTCATGCTCGGCGTCTGGTTCCTTGCCGACTCCGTCGGCAACAAGGCAGCGGGCTACGCGGCGGGCTTCATCTCCTCGGCGCCCCTGCCGCAACTGTTCGGCGTGATCGCGGCGGTCTGTCTCGGTGCGTCGCTGCTCGCGTTCGCGCTGATCAAGCCGGTCAAGAATCTCATGGGTGGCGTGCGCTGACGGCCGTGGAAGCGGCGCACGCGCCGCACCACGATTGATGGTTGTTTGCTGATACCGCATCGACAAAAGCGCGCCGGAAAATGGCGCGCTTTTCGCATTTATTGGTCGCTGACGAGTCCGACATCAGCTGCACAACTCCGCGAGCAATGGCAGTTCGAACGTTCACCGACGACGAAGGCCGCCTCTGGAAGGTGTGGGCAACTGTCCCCGGCCATCGAGCGCTCGTCGCCGAGGACTTTCAATCGGGTTGGCTGACGTTCGAACATGGCACGGAGCGGCGAAGGCTTGCGCCTGCTCCGTCGAGCTGGGAGCGGATGAGCGACGGGGCATTGGTGCTCGCGTTGCGCGTGGCGGACGTCGTGCGATCTGACAAACCCTCGGATAGCGAATCCGGCGATGGCTCCGACCAGCGGCCGGAT
>JAICKA010000081.1 GCA_025928185.1 Gemmatimonadaceae bacterium | reverse complement strand
TACCGGTCGTCCGGATCACCGTTGGTCTTGAGCTCGACGTCGCTCTGGAAGGACATGTGGGCGTACAGCTGCGTGTTCGTCGCCTGTGTCAAACCGTTGGGTGAATCCGGCGACGGACCGTAGGTGTCGTACACACCGACGTCGAACTGCGCCCGCGTGCTGGCGGACGGATTGAGGAACGACGCCTGGAGCGCCGTCAGGCAATCCTGCCACGCCGCCGTTCCACCCCCCGACGTGGCCCAGTAGGCCTCGACCTTCGCCTTGATCGCCTGCGTGAACTTCGCAAACGTGGCCGGCTTGTCGAAACCGGCGAAGCCCGGAGGCAGCTTGACAGGGAACGAGGATCCGGCCGCTGCGAGGTTCGTTGCCGAGGCGTCGAGCGTGCCGAGGATGTACTTGTACATCGAATCGCGCGACACGAACGGCGCCAGCTCCTTCGGGTCGGCCTTCATCTCGACGATGCCGCCGAGAGTGTCGTGCGTCGCCACGATGTCGAACAGCATCATGGCCTCGAGCGTCTGGGCGAAGCCGATGGCCCCAGCTTTCTGGGCATCCGTGAGCGTGGCGATGCCGTTCACGGTGTTCTTGAAGTTGTAGATGTCGCGGAGCAGTCCGTACTCACCGCCCCATGGGCCCACCGCGAAGCCGGTGGGATCGATCTTCTGCACGCCGTTCACCATGATACCGATGAGCGGGTGCGTCGTGAAGCGGCCGTCCTGCGGCGAGAAGGTGTACGACTCGCGGCCGAAGATGCCTGCATTCGTGATCATGCCGCTGCGCGTACCGCGCTGCTCCGAGAACAGACCAGTCGCGAGCAGCTGCAATGCGGTGGGATCGGACGTCGCCCCACTCACGCTCGCGCTGTTCGGATTGGGAATGTCGAGTTGGTCGGCCTTGCAGGATACGATGGCTGCCGCGAGCACGGCGGCGCCGAGAAGCTTGCGCATCTGATGTGCTCTCCGGTTGTCGATCGTGGCGTTGGTAGGTGTGTGTGTCATGGCTCAGTACCCCAACGACACGCTGAGGTAGACCTGACGGGCGCTCGGATACGGCGCGAGATCGATGAAGCGGTTGAAGTTCGTGTTGCCGAAGTTGCTGAATTCCGGATCGAAGCTCCAATACTTCGACCACATGAACAGATTCCGGCCCTGCACCTCGATCCGCATGTTGTCCGCGCGCAGCTTGCTGGCGAACCGCGTCGGCATCTCCACCGACACGTTGAGCTCGCGGAGCTTCACGTACGTGCCGTCGTCGATGTAGGTCGCGATCTCGCCGTCGTTCCACGTGGAATAGCGGAAGTCGCCCAACGCCTGGCCGGCGACCGGGGACTTCGCGTCGTAGTCGTGCGACTGGCCGCCTTCGTCGAACAGGTTCTTGGTCATGTCGGCCGTGAAGCCGCCGTTGCGCCAATCGAACAGCGCCGTGACCGTGACGCGCTTATAGCGGACGGTGTTGAGGAACGACGTCTGTCCACGCGGATTCGCGTCGGCAACGATCGAATCACGCACGACGCTGTTCGCGACAGCCGCTTCACCGGGTCTGATCTCGTGGCACGCCTTGCCATCCGTGCCCGTGCCAACGACCAGGCCGCCATTCGCGTCGGTGGTGTTGATGCAGCTGTACACCTCGTTGCCCCAGATCAGCGTGGGACGCGTGCCCGCGGCAATGCGATTCCGTCCGTACGACGAACCGAACGAGCCACCGACGGCGAACGCCGGGACTTGCAGCTTGTCCATGTTCTGCACGTTGTGCTGATAGCTCGCCCGGAACGTCCATTCGACGTTGCGCGTGCTGATCGGCACGATGTTGATCGCGCCCTCGAAGCCGCGCGTCGACATCTGGCCGCCGTTGATCGTCTGGCTGCCCAGACCGGAGCTCGGCGGGAGCGGATACGTCACGAGCAGGTCCTTGATCACGCGCTCGTAGTGCGTCGCTTCGATCGAGCTCCGCCCGTGGAACAGCGTTCCATCGATGCCGTATTCGAGCTCGTTCATGACTTCCGGCTTGATGTCGGGGTTGCCGAGCCGGCTGGCGGCGGTCAATGAACCGAGTCCGCCGATCGCGCTGTTGCTCGCAATGCTGATGTCACGCACGCCGTAGTTCGGTCGGTTGCCTGACTTGCCGAACGAGGCGCGCAGCTTGATCTCGTCCACCTTGTCCGTCAACCGGGCGAGCGGCTCGGTGAAACGATAGCTGGCCGAGTACTTGGGGAACGCGTAGAACTGGTCGCGATTACCGTTCGCGCTGCTCCGGTCGGCGCGGACGCCGGCGGCGACCGATAGCTTCTCGTTGAACGCGATGATCTGCTCGTTCAAGTACTTGGACTGATCGCGGAATTCCTCGATGCTGTTGCCGGTCGCGATGTCGGTGCCGCCGCTAGCGGTTTGCTGCGTCGGCACGAGGCCACGCTCGCGGATGTTGTAGTTGTTCACCCGCTGCGTTTCGTAGGTGCCGCCCACCGACGTCTGCGCCGAGTTCAGCCAGGCCCAGCCCGGCGTGAACGTCCACACGCCGTTGATGCTCTGGTTGATGTACCGGCTGTCGGCGGTGAGGATCTGCGACGTGCCGAGGAATCCGTCCTTGGGCTCGAACTGCATGTAGTTCGGCGAGTACTGCGAGCCTTCCATCTGGTAGCGATCGACGCCGCCGATATACGAGAGCTGCACGTTGTGGTGCGTCCCCGAGATGAGCGAATACGCCGCATTCAGGTTGCCCATCTGACGCCAGGTGTCTTCGTTGTTCGTCAACGACGCCACGTCGTCGAACGGATTCGACGTGCCGCTGTTGCCGCCGTTCATCCAGTTGTAGACGAGGCGGCCCGTCAGGGGATCGATCGCCTGCAGATCGTAAATGGCGGGCGAATATCCGAAGGTGTAGATCGGGCTGATACCGGCGTTGTCGTTGTTGCCGATGCCGTCCTGCGTGAAGTTGTGCGCCACATCCACGCCGCCGCTCAACGTCAGGCGGTCGCCGACCGTCTGATCGATGTTCAGGCGTCCCGAGGTGAGCCGCGCGCCCGAGTTGAGCTCGATGCCGTGGCTCTGCCGGTCATTCAGAGATCCATAAAAGCGCGTGTTGCCGCTGCCGCCGGAGGTGGAGAGCAGCGTCTCGAAAGACGGACTCCGGTTGCTGTACAGGTCGCCCTGCCAGTCGTAGTACGGGCATGCGGCGACGCAGTTGGCCTGGGCGATCGAGTCGGCGTGCGGCGACTTGCCCAGCCACGGCTTCACGTCCGCGTAGCTCCCAAAATGACGCGAGCCGAGCGTCTTTCCCGGCGTCTGCGTGCCCACGCGCTGCGTGATGTTGTAGTGCGTCTTGCCAGCTCTTCCCTTCTTGGTCGTGATCACCACGACGCCGTTCGTCGCGCGCGAGCCATAGATGGCCGAGGCCGCAGCGGACTTCAGCACCTCGATGTTCTCGATGTCGTCCGGATTCAGATCGGCGAGGCGGTTGACCACCTGGTCCTGACTGGACGACGTCGAGCCGCTGGCGCGGGAGATCGACGCGAGTCCGGCCGGGATCGAGGCGTTGGAGACGATCACGCCGTCGACGACGTACAAGGGGTCGCCGGAGCCGAGGATCGACGTGGCGCCGCGGATCTGCACCTGCATGCCGCCGCCCGGGACGCCGCTGTTCTCGAACACGGTGGCGCCGACCACCTTGCCGGCCAGCTCACCTTCGACCGATTTCGCCGGCACCTTCTCCAGCTCTTCCGCCGAAACGGTGGACACCGCGGTGGTGGCGTTCTGCTTGTTGATGCTCGTCGCCTGGCCGGTCACCGTGACGCCTTCCAGCTCGAGCACGTCCTTCTCGAGGACGAAGTTCACGCTGTTGACACCGGCGGCGACCTTCTGCTCGGCGTGCTTGAACCCGATGGCGCGCGCGAACACGGTAATGGGACCATCAGGCACACGCAGATGGAACTCGCCCTGCGCGTTGGTTCGGACGCCGAGCTGCGCGCCGGCGATCCCGATCGTGGCTTCCGTGAGCGGCTGGCCGGTTCCGGCTTCCGTCACTTTTCCGGTGATCTCCCGCGCTTGCGCCCGCAGCAGTGACAGCGGGGCGGCAGCGAGAAGGATCGCGAGCGATACTACGGTTCTACGACGCACTGAGGCACCTCGTGGGGAGGGAGGGTGGAGCAATGGCGCCTGATGACAGGTCCTGCGCGATATCAACACAAGTGGTCAACAAAACGCTGACATCTCGTGCGATTCAACCCGCGAAGCGGCCGGTTGGTCACAAGCGCGGCCCGAACTAGCAATCCGTGCGCGAAGTTGTCAAGAGTAAACCGAGGCGAGCCCATGCCCTGGCCGGAACCACGACTGCAATCTTTTGCGACCCATCAAAGCGTCCGTGCCTTCGCTCCGGGCGGCATCGGGAACATGGGGCCGGGCCTCGACATTCTCGGGTGCGCGGTCACCGGCGCCGGTGACTCGGTTCACGCGACGCGCATCGAGACGCCCGGTGTTCGCGTCGACGATCCCGGACACCTGGAGCTGCCGACGAATCCAGCGCGCCATGCGTCGGCAATCGCCGCGTGGGAAGTGCTGCGCCGCGCCGGTACGCCCTTTGGATTGGCGATTCGCGTCGAGAAAGGCCTGCCGCTGTCCGGCGGTCAGGGTGGAAGCGCCGCGTCGGCAATCGCCGGCGCCGTTGCCGCCAATGCGCTGCTGCCGCGGCCCCTCTCATCGCACGACGTGCTGCGCGCGGCGCTCGTCGCCGAGGAACGGCTGTCCGGCCGCCACATCGACAACCTTGCGCCTGCATTGTACGGCGGCATCGTACTCATTCGCTCGATCGAGCCGCTGCACGCGGTGCGGATTCCGGTGCCGACCTCGTTGCGTGTGGTGCTGGTGCGACCGGACATGCGGCTCCGCACGGCGGAATCGCGCGCCGTGCTGCCCGGCACCGTCGACCGCATGACCGCGCTCGCCCAGGCAGCGTGCGTGGCGACCATGGTCGCCGCCTTCGAGTCGGGTGACCTGTCCGTGCTGCGCGGCGCGATCGACGATCGCATTGCAGAACCGGCTCGCGCGGCGCTCTTGCCCGGCTTCGCGGCCGCCAAGCGCGCCGCGGTCGATGCGGGCGCACTCGGATGCTCGATCTCCGGTGGCGGACCGTCGGCGTTCGCGCTGGTGGATGGCGACGAAGCCGCGGTGCCCGTGGTCGAGGCGATGATCAGCGCATACGCATCCGCCGGTGTGGTGGCGTCTGCACGCGTCGCGCGCATCGACGAGCGGGGCGCGTACATTCAAGCCGTGGACGACACCCCGGTAGATCGCGCGTGACGCCGCCGGCGTCGCGGCAGATATGCGAGCGGTGCGGAAACGCGCTCGCCGAGCTCGATGCGTCACCTGCCTGTCCCGCCTGCGGCGGACTGCTGGAGCTCGAGCATGCACCGCCGGACGATTCCATCGATCTGCGCGCGCGCTTCGCCGCGCGCCGCGGCGCTGTCGCCGGCATCGACGTGTCCGGCGTCTGGCGCTATCGCGAGCTGGTGCTGCCGACGGCGAGCTCGGCGGAGATCGTGAGCCATCCGGAAGGCAACACGCCGCTACTCGATCGAGCTGCCGTCGCAACGTGGGCGGGTATTGAGCATTTGCTCATGAAGCATGAGGGACACAACCCCACCGGTTCATTCAAGGACCGAGGAATGACGGTGGCGATGACCCAGGCGCGCCGCACCAGGGCGCGCGCCGTCGCGTGTGCGTCGACCGGCAACACGTCGGCCTCTCTGGCCGCGTACGCCGCGCAGGCGGAGCTGCCGGCGCTCGTGTTCGTCCCGGCCGGCAAGGTGGCGATGGGCAAGCTCGCGCAGACCATGGCGTACGGCGCGCTGACGCTCGTCGTGCGCGGCACCTTCGACGATTGCCTGACGTTGGCGCGCGGTTCGAGCGCCGCCCTCGGCGTGCAGCTCCTGAACTCCGTCAATCCGTTTCGCATCGAGGGCCAGAAGACGATCGTGCTCGAGCTGCTCGAGCAGCTCGCGTGGGACGCGCCGGACTGGATTGCGCTGCCGGCGGGCAACCTTGGCAACACCTCGGCGTTTGGAAAAGCGCTGCGCGAAGCGCGCTCGCTCGGGCTCATTCCCCGCGTACCGCGGCTCGCGGCCATTCAGGCCAGCGGCGCGGCGCCATTCGCGCACAGCTTCGCGAACGGATTCGCCGAACGCATCACCGTGCAGCCGGAAACTGTCGCCACCGCGATCCGGATCGGCGCGCCGGCATCATGGGATCGCGCGGTGCGCGCAATCCGCGAGACCAATGGAGTAGTCGCGGCGGTGAGCGATGAGGAGATGCTCGCAGCCAAGGCGGTGATCGACGCAGCCGGGGTCGGATGCGAGCCAGCGAGCGCAGCGAGCGTAGCCGGCGTGCGAGCGTTGCGCGCGCGAGGCGTGATCGGCGCGCATGAGCGTGTCGTCTCGGTGCTGACGGGCAACCTGCTCAAGGATCCCGAGTCGCTCGTGCGATATCACCAGGAAACCGAGCCTGCGCCCGCGGGCGCGAATCGGCCCGTCGAGATCGAATCGACCGTGCGGGCCGTCGAGCGCGCGCTCGACACATTTCTCGGCGCGCGGGGGTTGCGGGCGGGGTGAAGGGGAGAGAGAATCTGGTCCGGCGTCCGCCACGGACCGCGGACACGACCCTCACCCCCGACTCATGCGACAACTCCAATCTCGACTCGCGATCGCCGCGCTCTCCGTCGCCGCACTGACGCCTCCGACGGTCGTGCACGCCCAGCGCGGTGGGCGCGGTGGGCCGGACAACCGGCCGGAAGTCACCTTTCCCGTCAACCTCCCGACCGACGACGCACGCATGGCCGCCCTCAAGAAGGACGCCGTGCGGATGATCGACAGCATGTCGACGTTCACCGGTCAGATGGTCGACGAAGTGTTCAGCTTCGGCGAGCTGGGCATGCAGGAATTCGAAACCTCGAAATACCTCACCGGCATTCTCGAGCAGAACGGCTTCAAGGTGACGCGCGGCATCGCTGGCATTCCAACGGCATGGGTCGCGACGTGGGGCTCGGGCAAGCCGGTGATCTCGCTCGGGTCGGACATCGACGACATTCCACAGGCGAACCAGAAGCCGGGCGTCGGCTACAAGGATCCGCTCGTCCCCGGCGCCCCCGGCCACGGCGAGGGTCACAACTCGGGCGTGCCGCTCAACATCACCGCCGCCATCGCGGTGAAGACGTTGATGGAGCGCAATCACATCCAGGGCACGCTGCAGCTCTGGCCGGGCGTGGCCGAGGAGCAGATGGCGGCGAAGGCCTATCTCGTGCGCGCCGGCCTATTCAAGGATGTGGATGCGGTGCTGTTCTGTCACGTCGGCTCCGACTTCGGCGTGTCGTACGGCACGTCGGGCCAGAACGCGCTGATCAGCGCGCAGTTCAATTTCGTGGGCAAGAGCGCGCACGCCGCGGGCGATCCGTGGGCGGGCCGCAGCGCTCTCGACGCCGTCGAGCTGATGGACGTCGCGTGGAACTACCGGCGCGAGCATCTGCCGCTCACGCAGCGCTCCCACTACGTGATCACCGACGGCGGCGATCAGCCGAACGTCGTGCCTCCGACGGCGAGCGTGTGGTACTTCTTTCGCGAGACCGACACGCCCAAGGTCCAGGCGCTGTTCGCACTCGGCGACACGATCGCGCGCGCCGCGGCGATGATGACCGGAACGCAGCTCGCGTCGGTGAACATTCTCGGCTCCGGCTGGAGCGGATTTTTCAGCAAGCCGATCGCCGAAGACATGTTCCAGAACATCAAGGCCGTCGGCATGCCGGCGTGGTCGGATGCCGACCAGACGCTGGCGCGCGGCATTCAGCGCGAGCTCGGCGAAACGTCACCGCGCGGGCTGTCGACGCGCGTGCCGGATCAGTTGCGCACGCCACCACGTCAGGAGGATTTGCGCGGGGGCGGCAGCGACGACATCGGCGACATCTCGTGGAACGTGCCGACGGTGACGCTGCGCTATCCGGCAAACATTCCTGGATTGCCGGGCCACAACTGGGCGAACGCGATCTCGATGGCGACGCCGCTGGCGCACAAGGGCGTGACCGCGGGCGCGAAGGCGCAGGCGATGACGGTGCTCGACCTGCTGCTCAAGCCGACCGTCGTCTCACAGGCGTGGGATTACTTCAACAACGTGCAGACCAAGGACATCAAGTACTTCCCGCTCATGCGCCCGGAGGACAAGCCGGCGATCTGGCTGAACAAGGCCATCATGGAGAAGTACCGGCCGGAGATGCGGAAGTACTACTACGATCCGACGAAGTACAAGACGTACCTGGATCAGCTCGGGATCAAGTATCCGACGGTGAGGGATACGACCAAAGCTGTCCCCTGAACGGTGGAACGGTGGAACGGTGGAACGGTGGAACGGTGGAACGGTGGAACGGCTGAGCCTTGAGAGCTGGGATCTCAGGTCTGCGTAGTTACCGTTCCACCGTTCAAGCGAAGCGCTCGTTCCACCGGTCCACCGCTTACGGCACCACCGGCGTGCGCTGCGCCTCCGGCTCCTCCGTACTCGGCACGATCTCCGGCTGTCCTGCTGCCTTCAACGCGGCGTTGATCTTCGGCAGGTTCGCGTCGAGCACGTGCTGGTAACGCGCGAGGTCGGCCTCGAGCTTCGGCTCCAGCGCGGTGTACACGTCGTAGGCCTGCTTCGGCGGCCGCCGCTCACCGTTCTCGACGAAGCTGAGCAATCCAGCTACCTGGTCGTTGATCCGGATCGGGAAGTTGAGCGGGTCCTCACCGCTCTGGTTCTTCGTCTGGTACAGCGAATCTTCGGCGACGGCCATCTGGTCCTCGAACGTCTTCGCCATGGTGCCAAAGCTCGGATTGCCGGTCATCTTCGGCGCGCGATCCTCGAGCTGGTGGCGAACGTTGCGGATCGTCTTCACGGCGTCGTTTGCGGCGGTCAACCGATCGCGAATCTGGATCGCGAAGCGATGCTGCTCGACGAGATCGGCGACCGTCGCGTTCACCTGCGGCTCCTTCTTCACGACGAACTTCGCGCTGAGCGGGGTCGAGTTGCCGGCGATGAGGCGCACCGTGTAGGTGCCCGGCGCGGCGATCGGTCCGGACGTTCCGCCGCTCCAGAGGATCATGTTCTGGAAGCTCGAGGCATCCGGATACTGCAGGTTCCAGCTATAGCGATTGAAGCCCTCGCGGTTCGTGACGCGCGCCGGCGCGCCAAAGCCACCGCGGCCGCCGCGACCGCCGGAGCGGCGCACGGTATCGGTCGATGAGAATTTCCGAATGAGCTTGCCGGCCGGATCGAGGAATTCAATCGTCACCGGTTGGCCCGCCTGCGCCAGACGGTACTCGACCGTCACGCCGGTCGAGCGGTACGCCGTTCCGGGCGTGTAGAGGAAGGTCCGCCCCTCGGCGATTGCCGCATCGGCCGCCGGCTTCTGCCGCAGCAGCTCGAGATTCTCCATCACCCAGAACGCGCGGCCGTGCGTGGCGATGACCAGGTCGTTGTCACGCAGCGCGATGTCGTGCACCGGCACGGGTGGAAGATTCTTCTTGAGACTTTGCCAATTCGCGCCGGCGTCGCGCGAGATCCACATGCCGCGCTCGGTGGCGGCGTAGAGGAGGCCGGGCTGCACGAGATCCTCGCGGATCGAGCGCGTGTACTCGCCGTTCGGAATGCCGTCGTTGATGCGCGTCCACGTCGCGCCGTAGTCGGTGGTCTTGTACAGATACGGCGCGTAGTCGTCGAGCTGGTACCGATTGGCGGCGACGTACGCCGTCCCGGGGTTGTGCGGCGATGGATCGATGATCGAGATGCGCGTCCAGGGCAGCAGCCCCTTCGGCGTCACGTTCTTCCACGTCTTGCCGCCGTCTCGCGTCACGTGAATGAGACCGTCGTCAGATCCCGCCCAGATGAGGCCCGGGGTGATCGGCGACTCCTGCAGCGCGAACACCGTCGCGTAGTACTCGATCGACGTCTGATCCTTGCTGATCGGGCCGCCCGACGGGCCGAGCGTGGCCGGATCGTGCTTCGTCAAGTCGGGCGAGATGATCGTCCAGCTCTTGCCCTTGTCAGAAGACTTGAACACGACGTTCGAGCCGACGTAGAGCACGTTCGGATCGTGCGGCGAGTTCATGATCGGGAACGTCCACTGGAAGCGATACTTCGAGTCCTTCGCGTCGTGGCCCATGGGGTTGAGCGGCCACGGATCGAGGCGCTCGCGCTCGCCGGTGGCGCGGTTCACCATGTCGATCACGCCGCTGTAGTTGCCGCCGTACGTGACGTTCGGATCGGTCGGATCCGACGCCATGTAGCCGGATTCGCCGCCGGCGGCCGAGTAGAACTCCGAGTACGGTGACGCCTCGGCGGCGCCGCCGCCACGGCCACCGCGCCCGCCCCGGCCAAAGCCAGCCGCTTCGCGCACCGGACCGCATACGGAACCGGCATCCTGCTTCGCGCCGCAGATGTCGAACGGCTCCTTGTTGAGCAAATGCACATGATAGAACTGGCCAGTCGGCGTCTCGACCCGCTGCATCGTCTTGCCGTCCGTCGTTACCGATGCGCCCTGGTCGTAGACGATCGCCAGGCGCTTGGGATCGTTGGGAGCGATCCACATCTCGTGATTGTCGCTTCCGCCGCGGAAGGTCGTCGGACCGAACGTCTTGCCGCCGTCCTTCGACATGTAGGTGCTGACGTTCAGGCCGTAGACGACGTTGCTGTCCTTGGGATCGGCGAACAGCCGCGAGAAGTACCAGGCGCGCTGCCGCAGATCGCGCGACTGGTTGATCAACGACCACGTCGCGCCCGCGTCGTCCGACCGATAGACGCCGCCGCCCGGCTCGTTCTCGATGATCGCCCACACGCGATCGGGCTTCGCCGGCGAGATCGCCATGCCGACGTTGCCGATCAATCCGGTCGGCATGCCGGGATTGTGCGTGATCTCAGTCCAGTGATCGCCGCCGTCAGTCGTCTTGAAGATGCCACCGCCGACGCCGCCGCTGATCAGCAGCCACGGCTTGCGTCCCGCCTGCCATAGTGCGGCATACAGCACCTCGGGATTGCTCGGATCCATCACCAGCTCGATCGCGCCCGTGGAGTCGTTCCGGAAGAGAATCTTCTTCCACGTCTTGCCGCCGTCGGTGGTCTTGTAGACACCGCGCTCCGGATTCGGCGCCCAGACGTGCCCGAGCGCGGCCACGTACGCCACGTCGGAGTTGCGGGGATCGAGCACGACGCGCGAGATCTGCTGCGTTTCCTTGAGGCCGAGCGACTGCCAGGACTTGCCGCCGTCGGTGGTCTTCCAGACGCCGTCGCCGTAGGAGACGTTGCCGCGAATCGGATACTCGCCGCCGCCAACCCAGACGACGTCGGGATTCTTCTCGTCGACGGCGATCGCGCCGATGGTGCCGCCGAAGTACTTGTCGGTGACCGGTTCGGCGGTCTTGCCGCCGTCGGTGGTCTTCCAGACACCACCGCCGGTGGTGCCGAAGTAGTACTCGTCGGGGCGCGACGCCGAACCGGCGACGGCGACCATGCGTCCGGACGCGTTCGGGCCAACGTTGCGCCATACGACGTCGCCGGTCAGCGCGCTGTCGGCGCCGCGGCCGCGCGCGCCGCGCTGCGCGAACGCGACGGTGGGGACGAGGAGCGCGGCAACGAGCCCGCGCGAAATGCGTGAGGATGACACGAAGGAGATTCTCCGAGAGGGCGAGAGACCAGGCTGGAGGCCGCTGATGGGATGGCGG
>JAICKA010000042.1 GCA_025928185.1 Gemmatimonadaceae bacterium | reverse complement strand
GCGACCGCAAATGCGTGGGACGGTGTGCGAACGCTGCGGGCGAATGCCGTCCTGAACATCGAACGGCCAATCGGACGCGAGCGTCTCGTGAGCCACACCACGGCGGCGCGCGTGTGGTCGTCGCAAGCGTTCGTCCCGCCGGAGGAGCTGGTCTATCTCGGCGGCCCCGTGTCCGCGCCGGGATATGATTATCATTCTCTCATTTCGACGACGGCGGTCGCCGAACACCTCGAGTGGCAGTTCCCGATTCCGTTCGTGCCCTTCTCGCTCGGCCGATTCGGCCGCGTGCCCGCCACGGCAGCGCTCGCGCCGTATGCCCACGGCGTCGAGTCGGGCGGACGATTCCTTCCGTCGCTCGGCGCAGCCTTCCTCACACCATTCGACCTGCTGCGCTTCGACGTTGCACGTGGCGTCGGCCGCGGCGGACGCTGGACGTTCGCGGTGGACGTGAGCCGGGAGTTCTGGTCGGTGCTCTGAGGCGGCGGAGCGGCGGAGCGGCGGAGCGGCGGAGCGGGGGAGCGGGGGAGCGAGGGAGCGGCGGAACGGTTCGGGTGGCTCGTGGGCGACGAGGCTGTCGCGCCGAATCGGGTTGGATCGCCTGTGGGGACGCGGATCGGGCGGAAACCGGCGAACGAGGCGCGGATTCGCTCCGATCGGCGTGTGGAGCTCCGCGCGCCGCATCAACAGACAATGTTGTCTTCGTGGTGGTGGCGTCCCGGCCAACTCCCCGGTCCGCTAATCCGCAAACTCCGTAGCCCCGTTGGACTCTCGCGGCGCGAGAGCCCCTGTGCCGGGGCTCCGGCCACATCTCAGGGAGAGGAACGGGGTCGCGGAGAACTGCGGAGAACTGCGGAGAGGCGCGGAGAGGCGTTGCTGGCGGTGTTGATGAATGATGAACAACGCTCGAGTCGCACATCACGCGCGAGACGCTTGGCGTTATCGGAAGTGCCGTCCCTGATCGGCGATCGGTTCTCGATCCTTTGCAATTCAAGCTTCTCAGCAGTGCTCCGCCGTTCTCCGCCGTTCTCCGCAGCTTCGCGACACTTTCTCGCACAATGATGCCGACCAGTCCCAACAGGGGTGAAACACGGATGACACGAACGGGACGGATCGAAGGACAAAAAGCCAAGTGCGTCTGAGGTGTGGCGCGACAGACTGGACGCGCCAGTACCAGCCGATCCGCGCCTCGTTCGCCACTTTTCGCAAGATCCGCGTCCCCAAGTCAGTCCAACCCGATTCGGCGGTACACACTCGACTTGCCGAACGCGCTCTCGCCCTGCGACGCGAACGCAAGGTTCCGCTCCGATCGGCAATCGACCAATGATGCTCCTCCGGCCGCGCGGTGCATCCTTGCGACATGGCTTCCCGGATTCCTGTGCAGGCTCCGCCGTCGGTGGACCTGGATGTGCTCGCCCGTCGATTCCGGCTTCCGATCGCCGATCTGTCGCAAGCGACGGCGCAGGCGGTGTCGCTCGTGCCCGAGCGATGGGCGCGCCGCTTTCACGTCGTGCCGCTCGTCGCCACAGAGCATGAGCTGTTGATCGCCACGGCCGATCCGCTCGACGTCGACTGCGAGCGCACGCTCGCATTTGCCGCCGGCCGACAAATTCGGCTGGCGCTCGCGAACGCCGACGATATCTCGGCGCGTATCGACGAGGTGTATCGCGACGCGGAGCGCAGCGAGTCGGTCGTGCGCGAGCCGGCTCCGTTGCTCGAGGTGCAGCACCTCGACGCCGCGTCAGAAGCGGCGCCGTCCGCCAGCGTCGACGAAAGTACGACTTCGATCAGTCATCTAGTCGACGAGCTGCTCGCCGCCGGCATCGCCCGGCGCGCCAGCGACATTCATATCGAGCCGGAAGAGCAGGGCATCGCCGTGCGACATCGTGTCGACGGGATGCTCGCGCTGTCGCGCGTGCTGCCGCGCAGCGTCGGTCCTGCGCTCGTATCGCGCATCAAGATTCTGTCCGGTCTCGACATCGCGGATCGACTGCGGCCGCAGGACGGTCGCGCGCGCGTGGCGGTGAACGGCGTCGCGGTCGATCTCCGCGTATCGACGTTGCCGGCGTCGCACGGCGAGAAAGTCGTGGTGCGCGTGCTGGACTCGCGTTCGGCGGTGCTCGACCTGCAAGGCATGGGCTTTCACGCCGACGAATGTCGGCGCATCGAGCAGTTGCTGCAGGCGCGCGAAGGCTTGATCCTCGTCACCGGGCCGACGGGCTCCGGCAAGACGACGACGCTGTACGCGGCGCTTCGCCAGCTCAAGGACCGCGGCGTCAACATCGTCACGGTCGAGGATCCCATCGAGTACCGCCTGCCGGGGATCGTGCAGGTGCAGGTGAACGAAAAAGCCGGGCTCACCTTTGCCGCGGCGCTGCGCTCGATCATGCGGCAGGATCCGGACGTGCTGCTCATTGGCGAGATCCGCGACCGTGAAACGGCGGAGATCGCGATCCAGGCGTCGCTCACGGGACATCTCGTGCTCTCGACCCTGCACACGAATGATGCGCCGAGCGCGATCACGCGCCTCATCGACATCGGCGTGGCCAGCTACAAGATCGCCACCGCGGTGAAAGGCGTGCTCGCGCAACGGCTCGTGCGGCGTGTGTGCACGGCGTGCGCGGGCCGCGGCGGCGCATGCGCAGTGTGCGGCGGCAGCGGCTTCCACGGGCGGCTCGCGTTGGTGGAAGTGCTCAATGCGACACCGGAATTCGAGCAGCGCGTGGCGGCGGGCGAGTCCACCGAGCGTATCGCCGAAGCGGCGCGCGCCGGCGGCATGCGATCGCTCTGGAAGTCCGGAATGGCGCATGCGGCCGAGCAGCGCACGACCGTAGCCGAGGTGCTGCGTGTCGCCGCGCCGGACGATCCCGAGCCGGCGGTCGCGCGTCGCGCCGTCCGCGGCCATAGCTTTCCCGCCATGGCACAGATCGAAGTAGGAACGGTCGACGTGTTCGTCATCCGGCCGCTGCCGACCGGCTGGCGCGTGCTGGCACTCCAGCGCGGCTTGGCAACGCGCTGTCCGTCGTCGTGGGAGACTGTGCATGGGCACATCGAGCCTGGCGAGGAGCCCGAGCAGGCCGCCGTACGCGAGGTGCGCGAGGAGTCCGGGCTCGAGGTCGCGCGACTGTACAACGTGCGGGTTGCGCCGTTCTATCTCCACAAGCTGCACGTGCTCGAGCTCGCGATCGTCTTTGCCGCGTTCGTCGACGAGCCGGCGGAGGTGGCCATCGCCACCGAGCATCAGGCGTGGGAATGGCTCTCGGTCGACGACGCGTTGCGCCGGTTCAGCTTTCCGAGCGAGCGGGCATCGCTGCGCGAGATCGTCGAGCTGCTGTCGACAGGAAGCGCCGGATCCGTCGACGACGTCATGCGCGTTTTCTGAAACTCCGCTATTTCGACTGCCGGTCGCTGCTCGTCCGCAGAATGGTGTGCGCGGCCGGCGCATTCGGCTTGACGCGGACGCTCTTCGCCGGAATGCCGACGTAGACGTGATAGGGCCGCACGTCCTTCGTCGCCACGGCCATGGCGCCGACCATCCCCTGCTCGTGCACCTGCACGCCCGCCAGGACCGTCGCATGGTACGTGATCCGCACGCCGTCCTCGATCACGGTGGCGGCGTTCGTCACGTCGCGCTGCTCCACGATGCTGTGCGTGTGGCTGTAGATGTTCGCATAGTCGCTGATCGATACGTTGTTGCCGAGCCGGATGCCGCCGCGGTCGTCGAGCAGCACGTGCCGATGCACGACGACGTGGTCGCCGACGTCCATGTTGTACCCGAACGAGAACTCCACGTGCTGGAACGCCTTGAAGTTCTCGCCGCACCGCTTGAAGATGTGCCGCGCCAGCAGCCGTCGCAGCTCGACGCCGAGCCACACGTTCTGACCGCCAGCCGGACTGCGATCGAATGAATACCAGAGCCAGAGCAGCGGCTTGACGCGCTGAAACCGCGCGTCGTCGCAGTCGCCGTAGTATTCCGGCTCGAGCGTGATGTTGCGCGGATCCATCGCGGCCAGCCCGAGCCGGGTCGGCGCCGGCAGCTTGTCGTCGCGGACCGCCGTGTCCCAGTTCGACGCGTACTCGGGATGGTACAACGACGCGAGCGTCCGGCGGCACAGCTCCGCGCGATCCGTGTGCGCGTCGTCCAGCGCGTCGCTCAGCTCGGCGAGCCAGTCCTTCGCGATGGCGCGCACCGGCGAGTCGGCAACGGTGCGCAAGGGAAGCATCGGCATGGAGACGATCCGTGATTCTGGGTTACGCCGGCTGCGCGAGCAACTGTTCGATCGCCTCGGCGAGCTCGTTCCGTCCCTCGCCTGTGACGGCGCTGAATGCCACGACCTGTTCGGCATCGAGCCCGAGCCGCACCGAGATCTCGTGCACACGCCGTGCGCGCTCGGCTGCACCGAGCTTGTCGATCTTCGTGAGCACGACGATCGTCGGGATCTCGAGCTCGCTCAGGAACTCGAGCATTCCCTCATCGTCCGCGGTGGGATCGTGGCGCGCGTCGAGCAGCTGCACGATGCCGCGCAGCTGCGGACTCGCACTGAGATATCCCTCGATGAGCGGCTTCCACTCGGCGCGCTGCGCCTTGGAGATGCGCGCGTAGCCGTAGCCCGGCAGATCGACGAAGACGAACGCGTCGTTCACCTTGAAGAAATTCACCTCGCGCGTGCGCCCCGGCGTGTTGCTGACGCGCGCGAATTTCTTGCGGTGAATGAGCCGGTTGAGGAGCGACGACTTGCCGACGTTCGAGCGTCCGGCGAACGCCACTTCCGGCAGCACCGCGTCGGGCCGCCAGCCGTCGGCCTTCGCCATGCCGCCGAGGAATTCCAGCGAGCGAATGACGAGCGGCTCGGAGGCGGCCATCAATGCGGTGCGACGGCGGGAACCTCCGTCGCGAAATCGGTGTGGACCAGCGCGAGCGCGAGCACGTCGTCCATCGTCTTGACGGGATGGAACGTGATCGCCGTGCGCACTTCCTCGGGCAGCTCGTCGAGATCGCGCACGTTCTGTTGCGGAATCAGCACGTGGCGGATGCCGTTGCGATGCGCCGCGACGGCTTTTTCCTTCAGGCCGCCGATCGGCAGCACGCGGCCGCGGAGCGTGATCTCACCCGTCATCGCGACGTCGCCGCGCACCGGAATGCCGGTGATCGCGCTGATGATCGCGCTGGCGATCGCGATGCCCGCCGACGGACCGTCTTTTGGCGTCGCGCCGGTCGGAATGTGCACGTGCAGGTCGCGCGTGCGATGAAACTCGCGATCGACGCCGAGCACGCCGGCGCGCGAGCGCGCGTAGCTGAGCGCGGCGCTGGCCGACTCCTTCATCACGTCGCCGAGTGTACCGGTGAGCTGCAGCTTGCCCCGGCCGCCGAGCGCCGTGACCTCGATCTCCAGCACTTCGCCGCCCACACTGGTGTAGGCGAGACCGGTGGCGACGCCCACCTTGTGATCGAGATTCAGCTGCGATGGATCATACGGCGCAGGCCCGAGCAGCTCCGGCAGATCGCCGGCGTGCAGCGTGACGCTCCCAGTACCGCGCGCGACGTCCGATGCGTCGAGCGATTCGGCGCGCCGGCGCGCCAGCTTGCGAGCGATGCGGCCGATGCGTCGCTCGAGCTCGCGAACGCCCGCCTCGCGCGTATAACCCTGCACGACCGACGGAATGACGTCGGTCGCCCAGTCGATCTTCGCGTCGCCCAGGCCGTTCGCGCGCAGCTGCTTGGGAATGAGAAACTGCCGCGCGATCGCGAACTTCTCCTGATCGAGATAGCCCGACAGGCGGATGATCTCCATCCGGTCGCGCAGCGGCTCCGGCACCTGCGGCAGGTAGTTCGCCGTGGTGAGAAAGAGCACCTGCGACAGATCGTAGTCGATCTCGAGATAGTGATCGTTGAATGCGCGATTCTGCTCCGGGTCGAGCACCTCGAGCAGCGCCGCCGCCGGGTCCCCGCGGTAGTCCTGCCCGAGCTTGTCGATCTCGTCGAGCAGGATCACGGGATTCATCACTTCCGCGCGGCGCATGGCCTGGATCACGCGTCCAGGCATCGACCCGATGTACGTACGACGATGGCCGCGGATCTCCGCTTCGTCGCGTACGCCGCCGAGCGACATGCGCACGAACTTGCGGCCGAGCGCGCGCGCGACCGAGCGGCCAAGCGATGTCTTGCCGACGCCGGGCGGTCCGACGAGGCAGAGAATCGGACCTTCCATGCGCTCGACGAGCGACAGTACGCCGATATAGTCGAGAATGCGCTCTTTCACCTCGTCGAGGCCGTAGTGATCCTCGTCGAGCACGCGGCGCGCGTGCGCCACGTCGAGCACGTCGTCGGTGCGCTCGGTCCATGGCAGCGCGAGAATCCAGTCGATGTAGTTTCGCCCGACGGTCGATTCCGGCGATAACGGCGACATGCGGCGCAGCTTGCGGACTTCGCGGAGCGCTCGCGCCTTGATCGCCTCGGGAAGGTTTCGCGCCTCCACCTGCCGCTCGAGCTCGAGCGCGTCGTCACCGTCTTCCTGCCCCAGCTCGCGGTGAATTGCCTTGAGCTGCTCCTGGAGATAGAACTCGCGCTGATTCTGGAACAGCGACCCGCGCACGTCGTCGTCGAGCTTGCGCTCGAGCCGCAGCAATTCGATCTCGGCGGCCAGCACCTGCGCCAGCGCTTCGAACAGATGCGGCAGCGTCGGCGCTTCGAGCAGCGTTTGGCGCATCTCGACGCGAATGGCCAGATGCGCCGCGATGCCGTACGCCTGGCGCTCGGGCGACTCGGCACCTTGCACGAGCGCCACGACTTCGTTCGGAATGCGCCGGTGCAGCGTCACGTATTCCTCGAACAGCGTCAGCACGCGGCGCGCGCTCACATTGAGCGCCGCGGGATCCTCTTCCGGCTGCGCGGGCGTGTCGGCGAGCGTGGCGCGCAGGTAATTGCTCGCCGGCACGTAGCGCGTCACACGCGCCCGGGTGAGCCCCTCGATGAGAATGCGGACCGTGCCGTTCGCCTGGCGCGTTGCCTGGACAATGCGCGCGACCACGCCGACACGATGCAGCTCGCCCGCCGCGGGTTCTTCGGTGTCGGCGCTCCGCTGCGCGACGAGAAAGAGCAGCCCGTCCTCGGCCGCGGCGGCCTCGATGGCGCCCAGCGACCCGCGCCGCCCGACGACCAGCGGCATTGCCACGTTCGGGAAAACGACCAGATCGCGAAGTGGCAGAACGGGTAGCCGGCGCGGTTCGGGAGCCATGTGGGAAAGCTAACCCCGCGCGCCGGCGACGCGCTTACGCTTCCTTCTTCTTCCGCTGCGGTGCGATCTCGAGCAGCGGCGCCGTGCCGTTGAGCACCGCGCTCTCGGTCACCTTCACCTCTTCGACGTCTTCACGCGTCGGAAGGTCGAACATGACCTCGGTGAGCAGCTCCTCGAGAATCGCGCGCAGGCCGCGCGCGCCGGTGCCGCGCTTGAGCGCCTTTTGCGCGATCGCGCGCAGCGCGCTGTCCTCGAACGTCAGCTTCACTTCCTCGAGCTCGAAGAGCTTGGCGTACTGTTTGGTGAGCGCGTTCTTCGGCTCCTTGAGAATGCGCACCAGCGCGTTCTCGTCGAGCGCATCGAGCGCCACGGCCACGGGGAGTCGGCCGACCAGCTCGGGAATCAGGCCGAAGCGCAGCAGATCGTCCGGCTCCACTTCGGCGAACTGATTCTTGGCCTGTGTGGCCGTCTTCGCCTCGTCCGGCTTGTTGAAGCCGATCTGCCGCCGACCGGTGCGCGCCTCGATGATCTTCTCCAGCCCGTCGAACGCGCCGCCGCAAATGAACAGGATGTCCTTGGTGTTGATCTGGATGTATTCCTGCTGCGGATGCTTGCGGCCGCCCTGCGGCGGAACGGAAGCGACGGTGCCCTCGAGAATCTTGAGCAGCGCCTGCTGCACGCCTTCGCCCGACACGTCGCGCGTGATGCTCGGATTTTCCGACTTGCGCGCGATCTTGTCGATCTCGTCGATGTAGACGATGCCCCGCTCGCATTCGGCGACGTTGAAGTCGCCTGCCTGGAGCAGCCGGACGAGAATGTTCTCCACGTCCTCGCCGACGTAGCCGGCTTCGGTGAGCGTGGTGGCGTCGGCGATCGTGAACGGCACGTCGAGAATGCGGGCCAGCGTCTGCGCGAGCAGCGTCTTGCCCACGCCCGTGGGCCCGATCAGCATGATGTTCGACTTGTCGAGCTCGACGTCGTCGTCGCGCAGGGACGCCGAATTGATGCGCTTGTAGTGATTGTAGACGGCGACGGCGAGCGCCTTCTTCGCCTTGTCCTGCCCGATCACATACTGATCGAGCGTGTCCTTGATCTCCTGCGGCGTCGGGACCTGCGTGATCGCTTCGGCAACCTCGCGCTCCTCATCCTCCGCGAGAATCTCGTTGCAGAGCGCGATGCACTCGTTGCAGATGTAGACGGATGGGCCCGAGATGAACTTGCGGACCGAGTCCTTGGACTTCCCGCAGAACGAGCAGCGCAGGTGTTTGTCGTGCGACATGACAGATCACTCAACGGGTGACGCGGCGTGCCCAGAGACCGATGTCCAGCGGAGCTCGGCTGGGGGCGGGTGTCCGGCGCGGGGGAGTACCCTGAGAATTAAAGGCCCGCAACGGATGGAGCAAGGAGCGGTGGAGCAGAGGAGAGTGGTGAGAGGATAGAGGATGGACCGGCCGCTCGATAGACGAAGCAGCGTGGATCACGGAACAACTGTGCGCTATCCTCTCGCCTCTCTCCTCTGATTTACTTCGTCATCGCCTGAATCGCACTCGGCTCGACGATCTCGCCGCGGTGCGTGATGACGTTGTCGATCAATCCGTATTCCTTGGCTTCGTCCGCGGACATGTAGCGATCGCGATCCATGTCGCGCTCGATCTGTTCGACGGCACGGCCGGTGTGCTTTGCATACAGGCCGTTGAGCTTGTCACGCAGATAGAGAATCTCGCGCGCCTGGATTTCGATGTCCGCCGCCGTGCCGCCGCCGCCACTCTGCGACGGCTGATGGATCATGATGCGCGAGTGCGGCAGCGCCGAGCGTTTGCCAGCGCGCCCGCCGGCGAGCAGGAACGAGCCCATCGATGCCGCCATGCCCATGCAGATCGTGTTCACCGGCGACTTCATGAACTGCATCGTGTCGTAGATCGCCAGCCCCGCCGACACGCTGCCGCCTGGCGAATTGATGTACAGAAAGATGTCGCGATCGGGATTGTCAGCCTCGAGAAACAGCATCTGCGCGATGATGATGTTCGCCACGTCATCATTCACCGGCGTGCCGAGGAAGATGATGCGGTCCATCAGCAGGCGGCTGAAGATGTCGTAGCTGCGCTCGCCGCGCGGCGAGCGCTCGATCACGTACGGAGGATAGATGGTCGCCATGATGTCGTGTGTCAGTCTAGGTCTCGGTCTGGGTTCGCTCAATGCGATGAATGCCACAGGTGCGCGTTGATGGTCAGCCCGCGATCTCGTTTCGTTCCATGAGCCAGGCGAACACTTTCTCTTCCGTGATACTCTGCTCGATTTCGCGCAGTCGGCCGGCCTTCTGCAGCGAGGCGTAAACCTGTCCAGGATCGGCGTTGCGCTTCGCGGCCACTTCGGCCACCCGTTCGTCGATGTCGGATTCCGTCGCCTTGATCTGCTCGCGTTCGGCGATGCTGTCGATGATCAGATCGCGCCGCACCTGCCGGTCGGCGATCGGCCGGAACTCGGCGCGGAAGCGGTCCTGCTCCTCCGCCGGCACCTGATACGATTGCAGGTAGCCGTCGATCAGCTGGTTCACCCAGCTCGGCGGCACGTCGAACGGATTTGCCGCGGCAATCTGGTCGACGATCTGCTGCCGAACCGCGGCGTCGGCTTCGCGCGTGGCGTGCTCGAACAGATCCTTTCGCACCGTCGCCTCGAGCGCGGCCAGCGACTCGAAGTCGCCGACTTCGCGTGCAAACGCGTCGTCGAGCGCCGGCAAGGACTTCCGCTTCACTTCCTCGAGCGTCACGCGGACCGGCTTGGTCTTGCCCCGCTGCGTCTCATCCGGAAAATCCTCCGGCCAGCGTACCTGGCGCTCCGCCGTCTGCCCGGGCGTGAGCTCCATGATTACTTCCTCGACGCCGGGAATGGCCTGTCCGCCGCCCAGCACGATGCGATACTCGCGCGGCTCGGGGAACTCGGCGCCTTCGTCCGCCGTCGCCAGCTGCACCGTGACCATGTCGCCCGGCGCTGGCTTCTCGTCGATCGGCGCCCACGACGCGCGTTGATCGCGAATCTGCTCGATCTGCTCGCGAACTTTCTCGTCGTCCACCGTCGGCAGGCTGCGCGTGACGCGGAAGCCTTCCGTGCGCGCCAGATTCAACTCCGGCCGAACTTCCACGTGCAGCTCGAAGCTGAGCGGCTGGCCTTCCTCGAACTTGAGGTCATGGACGTGCGGCTGCGACGCGACCTTGAATTGCTCGCGGTCCATCACTTCCTGAAACGCTTCCTGCACGAGCGTTTCGATCACTTGCTGCCGAATCGCGTCCTTGAAGCGCTTCTTGATCATGGCCGCCGGCGCCTTGCCGGGCCGGAAGCCGGGCAGGCGAGCGCTCGTCGCGTAGCGCTTGGCCGTGCGGTCTTCGGCGTCGCGAACGGTCTCGATCGGGACTTTGACCTCGATCAGCCGTTCCAGCCCGTCCGATTTCTTGGGCGTGATCTCGATGTTCATCGGGGTAAAGCTAGTGGGGAGGCTGGAGGGGTGGAATGCGGCGGAAGGGGGGAACGGTGGAACGGGGGAACGGCTGTCGCGGTAGAACTCCGACCCGTCTGCGGCTGCGCTCCGCCGCTCAATCGCTCCGCCGCTCACCCGCTCCTATATTCCGCCCATGTCTTTCCGCGCCCTGGTCGCCTCCGGCTTCGTTCTGCTCTGTGCCCCCGGGCTCGGGGCGCAGTCTTCGCAGGTGCCGATTCCGAATCTCACGTATGTCGGCATCAATCCCCTCGGTATTCCGTTCGACATCGGCTCGATCGAGCTCGAGTCCGCGGTGGCCGCGGGCGTCACGCTCGGCGGTCTCGCTTCGTTTACCGACTTCGAGGATAATCGATTCACGAGCTTTGATTTCAAGGTTCGGTATTATCCCGGCGACATTGTGCTCAAGGGCTTTTCGGCCGGATTGAGCATCGGCTATCTGCGGTACAGCAACATCACGACGGACGACTTCACTGGCGCGACCAGCCGGGAGACGCTCAGCGCTCCCACGATCGGTGTATTGGCCGACTACAACTGGATGCTCGGCCGCTCGCAGCGCTTCCTCGTGGGCACGGGCATCGGCGCCAAACGCATCCTGGCCTCGAGCGCCGATCGCGACCGGGTCGACATTCCGCGCGCGTATCCAACCGTCCGCTTCATCGTCGGCTTTGCGTTCTAACGTTCTAGCGTTCTAGCGCTCCACCGCATTCCGCGAGAGTGGCGGAACTGGCAGACGCACCAGACTTAGGATCTGGCGCCGAAAGGCTTGGGGGTTCGAGTCCCCCCTCTCGCATGCACCACAAAAGAACGGGGAGCGTCGCACCGCGACGCTCCCCGTTCTGTCAGCCTGGCGCCAGTCGGCGCCGGATGCTCGCCAATTCCTACTTGCCCACAGGTACCGTCACGGCGCGCGTCTGGCCGAGCTGCGCGTTGTAGACCTCGAACTCGATCACACCGCCGTCCTTTACGCCGGACACCGCAGACTGCAGGTCCTGCGGCGTGTGAACGTCGCGCGCCGGCCGCGGATACAGCACCCGCAGGATCACGTCGCCCTGCGTAAACAGGTGATACGCCGGTCCGCTGGGCGACACGTCGGTGACGAGCAGGCCGTTGCGATAGGCGCTGGCCAGCTTCATCTGCTGCGCGATGTCGCTCGTCACGGCTCCCACCGTGATGCCGAGCCGCTCGTTCTGGCGGCCGGCGTCGTCGTTGTTGACTGGCGCCTGATCGTCCGCCGTCGCCAGCTCGGTGGTATCGTCTGTCGGTTCGCCGAGCTTGACGTGCAGCGTCTCCTTCTGGCCGAAGCGCATGACGTCGATGTCGACCACGTCACCCGGCGCGTAGCCGCGGATGATGCGCTGAAGCGTGCTGACCTGATCGACCGGATGGCCGCCGGCCGCAATGATAACGTCGCCGACTTCCATGCCGGCGCGCTTGGCCGGACTGTCGTCTTCTGGCTCGAAGGACCCAACCTTGGCGCCCCCGATGGTCGCGAGACCCGCCGCGCGCGCGTCGTTCGCCGAAACCTCACCAATCGATACGCCGAGTACCGCGCGCCGCACTTTGCCGTACTTGATGATGTCGTTCATCACCTGGTGCGCCAGCGTGATCGGAATGGCGAAGCCGTAGCCGGTGTAGAAGCCGGTGCCGCTCTCGATTGCGCTGTTGATGCCGATCACGTTGCCGTGAATGTCCAGCAGCGGGCCACCGGAGTTGCCGGGATTGATCGCCGCATCCGTCTGGATGTAGTCGGTGATCGCGTATTTCGCGTTGAGCAGCCCCGCCTGTGGACGGCCCTTCGCGCTCACGATGCCAGCCGTGACCGTGAAGTTGAGCTGGAGCGGATTGCCGATCGCCAGCACCCACTCGCCCACGCGAGCCGTTGCGTCGTCGCCGAGCGGCACCGTCGGCAGATTGTTGCCGTCGATCTTGATCAGCGCAACGTCCGTGGTGGGATCGCGGCCGACCACTTTCGCGTTGTCGAATTCACGTTTGTCGAACAGCGTGACCTTTACCCGGTCGGCGTCCTCCACGACGTGGTTGTTCGTCAGGATGTAGCCGTCCTTGGACACGATGAAGCCCGAGCCGCTCGCCTCTTCCGGCTGATCGCTCGGCGGCTGCTGCTGCTGGAACTGGCGGAAGAAATCTTCCATGCCCGGCGGCAGGTCCGGCGGCACCGCGCCGCGCCGGCGCGACGTGGGATGACGCCGCGCGAACCGTTCCGTCTCGATCGACACGACGGCGGGGCGTGCGTGATCGACGACTGCTTCGAACGCCGTTTCCGTTTCGGCCGCCGATGCCACCGCGGGAATCATCGGGGTGTTCGCCACGCGCGACTGCGCCCATCCGAAGCGCGTCAGGTCGAAGCCGGACGCGAAGACCAATCCGCAAAAGAACGCGACCACGACGGCCGCGGTGAATCCTGCACGTGAATACTTCGTGGACATTGGGCAAACCCACCTGAGGAATGGAATGGTGACGAGCCGTCGTACCCGTGCTCAGCGAGCAAGTTTCGAGCACCGCCCCCGCGACGGCCAGCGCCTGTCGATGCTTCGACACGCTGGAGCCGGCCCAGGGTTGCCCCGGGCCGGCCCACGTTCTCATTCTACCACTACTTCTTGCTCTCGTCGACGATTTCGTAGTCGGCTTCGACGACGTCGTCCGGTGCGCCGCCTGGCGCGGCACCCGAGGTGCCCGCGGGTTCCTCCGCCGTGCCGGTCGCGCCAGGTTGTCCCGCCGCGCCCTGGTTCTGCGCGTAGAACGACTGTCCGGCCTCGCTGAAGGTTCGATTCAGCTCCTCCTGCGCGGCGCGGATCTCGTTCATGTCGTCGCCACGCAGCGCCTTTCGCGCGCGCTCGACCGCCGACTCGAGCTTCGACTTGAGCTCCGGCGAGATCTTGTCCGACCACTCCTTCGCATTCTTCTCGACCTCGTACGTCATGCTGTCGAGCCGATTGCGCGTGTCGATCTCCTCGCGGCGCTTCTTGTCTTCCGCCGCGTTCGTCTCGGCGTCCTTCACCATCTTTTCGATGTCCGAGTCGGAGAGGCCGCTCGACGCTTCGATGCGGATCTTCTGCTCCTTGCTCGTCGCCTTGTCCTTCGCGGAGACGTGCAGGATGCCGTTGGCATCGATGTCGAACGTCACTTCGATCTGCGGCATGCCGCGCGGAGCCGGTGGGATTCCGGTGAGCTGGAATTTTCCGATCGTGCGGTTGTCGCGCGCCAATTCGCGCTCGCCCTGCAGCACGTGAATCTCGACGGTGGTCTGGTTGTCGTCCGCCGTGGAGAACGTTTCCGACTTCTTCGTCGGAATCGTCGTGTTGCGCGGAATGAGCACGGTGGTCACGCCGCCGAGCGTCTCGATGCCGAGCGACAGCGGGGTGACGTCGAGCAGCAGCACGTCTTTCTGCTCGCCGGTGAGCACCGCGCCCTGGATCGCCGCGCCGATTGCCACGACCTCGTCCGGGTTCACGGACCGGTTCGGCTCCTTGCCAAAGTAGTCCTTCACGACTTGCTGAATCTTCGGAATGCGCGTCGAACCGCCGACGAGAATCACCTCGTCGATCTCGTTCGGCTGGAGCCCCGCGTCCTTGAGCGCCTTCTTCATTGGCTCGAGGGTGCGCTGGATGAGATCGTCGACGAGCTGCTCGAATTTCGCGCGCGTCAGCGTGTAGTTGAGATGCTTGGGCCCGCTCTGATCAGCGGTGATGAACGGCAGGTTGATGTCCGTCGAGTTGGTGCTCGACAGCTCCATCTTCGCCTTTTCGGCCGCTTCCTTCAGGCGCTGGAGCGCCATCGGGTCCTTCGACAGGTCGATACCCTGATCGCGCTTGAACTCGCCGACGATCCAGTCGATCACCCGCTGATCGAAGTCGTCGCCGCCCAGATGCGTGTCGCCGTTCGTCGACTTGACCTCGAACTGGCGCGAGCCTTCGACGTCGTACAGCTCGAGCACGGAGATGTCGTACGTCCCGCCGCCGAGATCGAAGACTGCAACCTTTTCGTCTTTCTTCTTGTCGAGTCCGTACGCCAGCGCGGCCGCCGTCGGCTCGTTGATGATGCGCAGCACATCCAGGCCGGCGATCTTTCCGGCGTCCTTCGTGGCCTGGCGCTGCGCGTCGTTGAAGTACGCGGGCACGGTGACGACGGCCTTCGATACGGTATTGCCGAGGTAGTCCTCGGCCGTCTGTTTCATCTTCTGGAGAATCATTGCCGAGATTTCCGGGGCCGTGTAGCGTTTGCCCTGGACCTCGACCGTGGCCAGGTCGTTCTGGCCCGAGACCACTTTGTACGGAACGCGCTTGATCTCGTCCTGCACTTCGCTCAAGCGGCGTCCCATGAACCGCTTGATCGAAAAGACGGTGTTCTGCGGGTTGGTGACTGCCTGCCGCTTGGCGACCTGGCCAACGAGCCGCTCGCCGTCCTTGGTGAAGCCGACCACCGACGGCGTCGTGCGGCCGCCTTCCGCGTTCGGGATCACGATGGGGTCGCCACCTTCCATCACTGCGACGACCGAGTTAGTCGTTCCGAGATCGATGCCAATGACTTTGTCGGCCATTGCTTCCTCAACGATGAAGATTTCGGCGGCGCGCAACCGAAGGCGCTGCCAATGACCCGGATTGGAAGGGCAAGACGGGGACCGAACGATTTCTGCCATCTTGGCGCATCGCGATGATCCCACTCTCCGACGAAAATCCGACCCTCCGCACGCCGATCATGACCTGGCTGCTGCTTGGCGCCATGTTCGGGACGTGGGCGCTCGTACAGGGCGGCGGCCTCGACGAATTGCAGCTTCTCAAGAGCATCTGCACGCTCGGAATGGTCCCGGCCGAACTGTCGCATCGCTTGCCGGTGGGGCAGGGCATTCCGTTCGGCCCCGGCATGGGCTGCGTCATCGACAACGACGCCGTCAACAAGTTCACGCCGCTCATCGCGATGTTCCTCCACGGCGGCTGGATGCATTTGCTCGGCAACGCGCTGTTCTTCTGGGTGTTCGGAAACAACATCGAAGACAGCATGGGACCGGGCCGCTTTCTCGTCTTCTATCTGCTCTGCGGCTTGATCGCCGCGGCGACCTACGTGCTCTCGGACCCGGCCTCGCCCGTGCCGACGGTCGGCGCATCCGGCGCGATCTCCGGCGTGCTCGGCGCGTATCTCGTGCTCTATCCGCGCGTGAAGGTGAACATGCTGTTCATCTTCTTCATCGTGGGCATCCGCGCGTGGCTCGTGTTGATCTACTGGTTCACGCTGCAGGTGTTCGCCGCGTATGCGGCGCCGCACTCGCCGGATGGCGGTAGCAGCATCGCGGTGTGGGCGCACATCGGCGGATTCATCGCCGGCATGGTGCTCGTGAAGGTGTTCGAGAATCCGCGGCTCGTGGCCGAGCGCAACGCGATCCGCAACGAGCGCCAGTGGCTGGCGACGGCCAATGTCTGAGCCCGACGTCCTGATCGCCGGAGCCGGACCGACTGGACTGGTGCTCGCACTCTGGCTCGCGCGGACCGGCGTGCCGGTCCGGCTCGTCGACCGTGCGCCGGCCCTCGGGACGACCTCGCGCGCGCTCATCGTCCACGCGCGGACGCTCGAGTTCTATCGACAGCTTGGCATCGCCGACACGATCATCGCCGCGTCGCTCGAGTTCACGGCGGCCAACCTCTGGGTCGGCGGCCGGCGCGTCGGCCACGTGCCGCTCGGCGAGATGGGCCGCGGCATCAGTCCCTTCCCGTACATGCTCGTGCTGCCGCAGGACCGTCATGAGCAATTGCTCATCGACGTGCTCGCCGGCCTTGGTGTGCCGGTCGAGCGCGGCGTGGAGCTGACCGGCGCGGCGGAAACGGCGAACGGGATCACGGCACGGCTGCGTTGGGCAGATGGTCGCGAGGAGCTGGCGCACGCGCGGTATCTCGCCGGTTGCGACGGCGCACATTCGGCCGTGCGCGGTGCCATCGGCGTCGGATTTCCCGGAGGCACGTACGAGCACATCTTCTACGTCGCGGATGTCCGCGCGCACGGCGCGCTGGTGAATCACGAATTGCACATCGCCCTCGACACCGCCGATTTCATCGGCGTGTTCCCGATGGCCGGGCCGGATCACGGCCGGCTGATCGGGTCGATCCGCACCGCCGCACTGCGCGATGCCGGCGCCGCCGACCGCGCGCTGACGTGGGCCGACGTCAGCGGCGAGGCGCTCTCGCACCTCCCCCTCGAAGTCGACCGCGTCGAATGGTTTTCGACGTATCACGTCCACCATCGCGTCGCCGCTCATTTCACGCGTGGCCGCATCTTTCTGCTCGGCGACGCGGCACACATCCACAGCCCGGTGGGCGGGCAGGGAATGAACACCGGCATCGGCGACGCGGTGAACCTCGCCTGGAAGCTCGCCGACGTGCTGCACGGCCGCGTCACGAACGACGTGCTCGAGACCTACGAGCCGGAGCGGATTGCCTTCGCGCGGCGGCTGGTGGCCACTACGGACCGCGCGTTCACCTTTGTGACGCGGAACGGTTCGCTCGCGCGGTTCGTCCGACTGCGCGTCGCGCCGAAAGTGATTCCGATGCTGCTGCGCTGGACCTGGTTTCGACGGTACATGTTTCGCACGCTGTCGCAAACCTCCATTCAGTATCGCATGAGCCGGCTGAGCACCGGCGCGGCGGGTACGGTGGCCGCGGGCGAGCGCCTGCCATGGGTCGCTCCGGCCGGCGACGACCCTGACAACTATGCCGCGCTCGCCTCACGCGCGTGGCAGGCGCACGTCTACGGTCGCGCGACGATGCGGCTCGCCGAAGTGTGCGAGCAGCGCTCACTGTCACTGCACGTCTTTCCATGGACGAGCGCGGCGCGGCGTGCCGGCGTGCGGCGCGATGCGATCTACCTCGTGCGGCCCGACGGATACGTCGCGTTCGCTGGCGCGCGCGCCCACGTGCCGGACCTCGAACGGTATCTCGCGAAATGGCTCCGGGGTTTGCCCGCGGTTCCGGCGGCGGTATCTTCGGGCAGCCAACAATCGGAGTGATATGCTCGGCCGCCTGCTCCCGCGCGACGACCAGTTCTTCCGGCTCTTCGACCAGCTCGCCGGCCACCTCACCACGAGTGCACGCCTGCTCGATGAACTGTTCGCCGACGCGTCCAGCGTCGCGGAGCAGGTGCGGCAGATCAAGGATGTCGAGCACAAGGCGGATCTGCTCACCGCGTCCGTCAATCAACGCATCGACAAGAGCTTCATCACGCCGATCGATCGCGAGGACATTCACACCCTCGTCGCCCGGCTGGACGACGTCATCGACCTGCTCGACGGCACGGCGCGGCGATTTGCGATGCTGCACATCACCAACGTGCTCCCGCCGGCCCGGCAACTCGCCGGCGTGCTGCTCCGCGCCGCGACCGAGATCCAGACGGCGGTCTCGGAGATGCGCAAACCCAAAATGGTCACGCAACACGTCGGGCGGATCAAGCAGCTCGAGGAGGAAGGCGACGCGATCTATCACGAAGCGGTCGGCGATCTGTTCTCCGGCTCACCCAATCCACTCGACGTGCTGAAATGGAAGGAGATGTACGACACGCTCGAGCGCGCGATCGATAGCTGCATGGGCGTCGCACAGGTGCTGCAGAGCATCTCGCTGAAGAATGCGTAGCGAGGATCCCGCTCGGTGATCGTTTACGTCGTCGTCATCGTCGCGATCGCCTTCCTCTTCGATTTCAGCAACGGCTTCCACGATTCGGCGAACTCCATCGCCACCATCGTCGGAACGCGCGTGCTCAGCCCACTCGCCGCGGTCCTCTGGGCCGCGGCGTTCAATTTCGCCGCCGCGTTCACCGGCTCGCTGGCCGTGGCCAAGGCCATCGGCGGCGACATGATCGATCAGCACGTCGTCACGCCCAACGTGATCCTCGGCGCGTTGCTCGGCGCAATCATCTGGAACGTCATCACGTGGCGGTTCGGCATTCCCTCCAGCTCGTCGCATGCGTTGATCGGCGGCTACGCGGGTTCGGCCATCGCGCGGGCCGGGCTGCCGGCGATCATGTGGGGAGAGAAGTGGATCCAGACGCTGGCGTTCATCGTCATCTCGCCGCTCGTGGGACTCGCCGCCGGCTACCTGCTCATGATCGCGGTGTTCTGGCTCTTTCATCGTACCTCGGCCGCGCGCGTCGATCGGTTCTTCCGGCCGGCGCAGCTCGCCAGCTCGGCGTTGCTGTCGTATTCGCACGGCGGCAACGACGCGCAGAAGACGATGGGCGTGATCGTCGGCCTGCTCGTCGCGGTGAATCCGTACTTCGCGCACGAGACCGGATGGCTGCACCACCTCTATCTCGCCGACAATCGGACCATTCCGCACTGGGTGGAGATCTGCGCCTACAGCGCGATCTCGCTCGGCACGCTGTTCGGCGGCTGGCGCATCGTGCACACGATGGGCTCGCGCATCACCAAGCTGCGTCCCGTCGGCGGCTTCTGCGCCGAGACCGGCGGCGCGGCGGCGATCCTGCTCGCGACGCACTTCGGTATTCCGGTGAGCACCACGCACACCATCACCGGCTCGATCGTCGGAGTGGGAGCGACGCAGCGGTTGTCGGCGGTGCGGTGGGGCATCGCCGGCCGCATCGTGTGGGCGTGGATTCTCACGATTCCCGCCGCGGCGGTCATCTCGGCCCTCTGCTACTTCGGGCTGGCGGCGACCATTCGCGTTTGAGCGCCCCTCCGCCGGTGGTCAGTCCGACGCCGCGCCGTCCAGCCGTCCCCTGATCTTCGCCACGATCATCTCGACGGCCACCGCGTTGTGCCCGCCGCGCGGCACGATCACGTCGGCATACCGCTTGGTCGGTTCGACAAACTCGAGATGCATCGGTTGCACGGTCGTGAGATACTGATCGATGATCTCCGCCAGCGGCCGGCCGCGCCGCGTCATGTCGCGCTTGATGCGCCGGATCACGCGAATGTCCGGATCGGCGTCCACGAAAACCTTGACGTCGCACAGCTCGCGCACGCGCGCATCGCTGAACAGCAGAATCCCGTCGATCACCACGACGCATGCTGGCGGAATGACCACCGTGCGATCCGTGCGCGCGTGCGTCACGAAGTCGTACACCGGCTTCTCGATCGGCTCGCCGGCCGCGAGCTGCGCGAGCTGCGAGACGAGCAGCTCCCAATCGAATGCGTCGGGGTGATCCCAGTTGATGGCGCGCCGCTCGTCGAGCGTGAGGTGCGTGAAGTTCCGGTAGTACGCGTCCATGTCGATGAACGCCACCGATTCCGTGTGCAGCGCCTGCGCGACGTTGCGTGCGACGGTCGACTTGCCGGATCCCGAGCCGCCGGCGATCCCGATGATGAACGGTTTCACCTCGGAGAATCTGGTATCCCGGCCCGGCGCGCCGCTAGTTTTCCGTATGCGCATCCGGACGTACGTCGCGGCGCTGTCGCTCGCCGCCGCCTGCACGCCGCCACGACCGCTCCAACCCATTGGTCCTCTCGATCTCGTCGTCGCCGCGACGACGGACGTGCACGGCCACATTCGCGGCTGGGACTACTACACCGGCAAGCCCGACTCGCTGCGCGGGCTGGCGCGCGCCGCGACGATCATCGATTCGCTGCGCCGCGTGTCGATGCTGCAGCCGGTCGTCATCGACGCGGGGGATTTGCTCGAGGGCACGCCGCTCACCTATGTCGCCGCGCGCGTCGATACGACCATTCCGCATCCGGTGATTGCCGCGATGAACGCCATCCAGTACGACGCCGCCGTCATCGGCAATCACGAATTCAACTACGGCCTTGGCACGCTGCGCCGTGCGCAGCGCGAAGCGGACTTTCCGCTGCTCGCCGCCAATCTGTACACGCCGAGCGGAACGCCGTTTGGCCGCAACTGGGTGCTCGCGACCCGCCGCGGCATTCGCATCGCGATCATCGGCGCGACGACGCCCGGTTCGATGGTGTGGGATCGCGACCACCTCGCCGGCCAGGCCGTGATTCGCGACATCGTCCCCGCGGTGCGCGAGGCCGTGCGCGATGCCCGCGACGCCGGCGTCGCGGTGGTGATCGTCGCGCTCCACTCGGGGCTCGACGAGCCGTCGAGCTACGACACGGTCGCCACCGGATTGCCGAGCGAGAATGTCGCGGCGCGCGTGGCGCACGAAGTCCCGGGCATCGATCTCATCGTGTATGGCCACTCGCACAAGCAGATGGCCGACACGGTGATCGGCTCCACGCTGCTCATGCAGCCGAAGAACTGGGCGACGAGCGTGGCCGTCGCGCATCTGCGGCTGTCCAATCACCGCGGCCAGTGGTACGTGTCCGGTCGGCGCAGCCAGCTCGTGCCCGTCGCCAATCACCGCGAGGATCCGCGT
>JAICKA010000242.1 GCA_025928185.1 Gemmatimonadaceae bacterium | reverse complement strand
GTAGGCGTCGGGGTCGCGCCCCGCGCCCTTGTGGACCGAGTTGGAGTCCACGAACGACACCGGGATCCTGGATGTCACCAGGCTGGCAAAGCCTCGAATGTCGACAGACACCGTGTCGCGGCGGGCGATTTCGTCTGCCGCCTCTCGCGACACACCGAGGCGAATGACATCGTCGCGGAGAGCATTGCTGCGGAGCACCGCGGTCCGCGGAACGACCACGATCCGAGCGGCGCCGTTCCTCATGTAGAGGCTGTCGATCGCCGCTGCGATGATTGCGAGCTCAGTGACCGAAGCGGATGGTTGCTGTTGAGCGGCGGCACGGGGCGCCGCCCATGACCCAGCGGTGAGCAGCGGGACGAGAACGGTGGCGAGCATGGGCCCGAGAGGCTCCGCCTAGTGTCGCATGACCTCGAGACTGCCGCCGAACACGGCGACCAGCAGCAGCAACCCGGTCGCCACCCCGGCGAGCGCCGCGATGATCTTGAGCATTCCGGAAAGTATCCGCGTCACACGCGGCGGCAGCCCGCCTTCCGCACCGCGCGGCCGCGTGAGCATGGCGCAGCATGCGAATGCACTCGCCAGGATCCCGAGGCTCGCGAGCATGTCGAACCGGCCGGTGATCACCCTCGCTGCAACGCCGCCAAGGCCGAGCATCAGCAGGAGGACAGCGCCGCGGAGCGAGACGCGCTCGGTCGTCGAGCGCCATACCACGTCGAGGGTCTGCTCGGATGTCGTTTGCGGCGGAAACAAATGCTGAGCAACCATGGCGGACTCCAGGGAGGATGTAGGCTTACATGGTACGCCCTCGCGAGGCCGCGTTCTCGCCACGCTGCGAGATCTCTCCTCCCGGAAGAGTGGCGCGGCGTTCATCACCAGGCAATAGCTGATTCCCCAGCACCAGCGGTCACCAGGTTTCTCCCGCGCGCCAGTCGTGCGCCGATGCCGCCGGATCCGATTTCTTAATGTTGCACGTACTCGCTCAGTGCGTTCACGACGGCACGGTCGAACTCGAGCAGTTCACGAATTCGCATTATTCAACGCTCGAGTCACTCGTCAATCGCGGTTGGCGTGCTCGTGTTCGGCAGCCCGTAGCTCGTCTGCCAGGGTCCACACCAGCTCGGAAGCCGGAAGGGCCCGGGCGAGCGGCGCGCCCTGGCCGGCCCACTGTGCGCCGTAGCCGTGCTCCCCGCGCGCGGCGGCGGCCGCGTGCAGCGCCTTGCCGGCATCGTACGCGATCGGGTAATCCGGCGGCGCGACCGACGGCGTTCGGGCCGCCAGCTCCGCGGCAAGCGCGGTGAATCGATTGACGAGCGAGCGCGCGGGACGCCCCGAGATGGCCGTCGTCATCACGGTGTGCGCGGCGTCGCCCGCGAGAAGTGCCGCGCGGTAGGCAGGACTCGCCGCCGACTCGGGACAGGCGACGAACGCGGTGCCAAGCTGCGCGGCCACCGCTCCGAGTCGGAGCACGGCGGCGATTCCGGCGCCGTCCATGATGCCGCCGGCCGCGATCACCGGCACGCCGAGTCGCCGCACGAGCAGTCGCGTGAGGGCGAAGGTGCCGAGCCGCTCGTCCGGCGCGGCGGGATCGAACACGCCGCGGTGCCCGCCCGCTTCCCAGCCCTGCGCAATGACTGCGTCGACACCCGCCGCCTCCGCGGCACGACCTTCCTCGATGTTCGTGACCGACGCCAGCAGGATCGCACCGGTCGCGCGCAGCGCGGCCAGTCGTTCGGACGCGGGGAGTCCGAAGTGAAAGCTGATGACGGGCGGAGCCGCTTCCACCAGCGCCGCGAGCATTGCGTCGTCCTCGGCGAAGCTGCGATAGATCGTCCGGAGCGCCGCGGGCGGTTCGGCCCCATACGCACGGAAGGTGGGCGCGAGCGCCGCGAGCCATGCTGCTTCGCGTTCGCCGTCAGCCTGGGCGGGGGCGTGCACGAAGACGTTGACGTGGAACGGGCGCGTCGTCGACGCACGCACGAGCGCAATCATGTCACGCGCACCGTCGGCGTTGGTCGCTCCCAGTCCGAGCGCGCCGAGCGCACCGGCGTTCGATACGGCGGCCGCGAGCGCCGGCGTGGCGACGCCGGCCATTGGCGCCTGGAAAATGGGCAGCTCGATCGTGAGGCGTGTGAGAAAGCTCGTCATGGCGATCGCGTCACACGTCGATGAGAAACAGCCCCGATGCAGGATCGAAGGACTTCCGCAGATGCGCGGGACTCGCCGTCAGCACGACTTCACACGTGGGGCGAACGGTCGCGCGCCACAGATGACCGCCGTGCGCCGTGCCGTCTCGCTTTCCAATCACGACATGCGCGTGGACGACGGGTTCGCCGTCCTTCAGCGCGACGTCACCGATCATCGACAGCAGCTCGACCTGCCCGTCGAGCGTCACCGAGGGCTCGTACGACTTCGTCTCCCAGTTGAACCAGCGGAGACGCACGGACGAGAACGCCCCGACGGCCTTGAAGCTGGCACTCGTGAGCTTCTGCTCTTTTGCAAACTGTAATAGACCATCGGCCAGCTCGTCGCCCGTGTCGAACACGAGTACGAACGTTGCCGGCGACTGGGCGATCTGCTTGGAGCGCATCGGTG
>JAICKA010000278.1 GCA_025928185.1 Gemmatimonadaceae bacterium | reverse complement strand
TCCCAGAAGAAGGACGCCGTGACGAGATCCGTGGCGTCGCCGGTATACTCGTACCGCGCCGCCGAGCCGATGAGCTTCGGGATCTGACAGTTCACGTGCTTGCCCGACAGGTTGTCCTCGTGCCGCTCCAGCGGCGTCGTGAACGCCTGGTGCTCGAACCGTCGCGATAATGTGAGCCATCGCGCGTCGCCGGTGTCGGCGTACAGATCGGCGAGCACTTCGTTCATGCCGCCATGCTCGGTGTTGAGCATGTGCTGCATTTGCTCGTCGCGCAGCGGGGCGACGACGCCCTCCGCCCACCCGGCGAAGCGCGTGCCCACGGTGAGCGCCGTGCGATTGCCGGTATGGCGATATGCGTCGCGCAGTCCCGCAAAGGTCTTGTGCAGCGTGTACCACGGCGACCACAGACCGTTCAAGTCGAACGCGGCGGACTTGATCTCGCCCTTTGTCAAACGCGCGAACGCCTCGCGCCCGTTTTCGAGCGCCGAGAGATAGCCGTCCCCGTTCTTCTGCTGCACGAGGGCCAGCTCGCTTACGATATAGTCGGCGCGCTGCTTGAACGCCGCGTCGCCGGTCGACGCGTACATCAGGCTCACTGCCGAGAGATGGTGACCAGCGATGTGCCCCGTGAGATTCCGTCCGCCCCCATCCCACCCGCCGTAGGGCTGCGCTTTCGGCTGAAGCCCGGCGCGAATGCGGTAGTACGCGAGCATGCGATCCGGCTCGAGCGACAGCAGATACTTGGCGTCGGCGTCCTGCGCCACCTTGAGCGGGCCGCCGGTGATGCGCACGCGCGTCAGATCCAGCGGCCGTGCACGCCGCAACGCGTTCTCTACGGCGCTGACTTTCGGCACCTCGAGCGCTTCGGTCGGCACGAGCGCTTCGGCGGTACGCACCGCCGGCGCAACGGTCAACGCCGCCGCCGCCGTAGCGGAGGACTGCAGGAAATCGCGGCGTGTGGGTGACATGATCAGCTTCTCCCGCCGGGCTGTCCGTAGTACGCGCCCGGTCCATGCTTTCGGTTGAAATGCTTGTTCAACAACGCGGATGAGACGGGCCCCGCGGCGTCGTTCAGCCGCAGCGTATCGTACGCCATGTGCGCCACGTCCTCGAGAATCGCGGCAACCTCCACGGCCTTCGACACCGTGGGGGCCCAGCAGAAGCTCGCGTGCCCGGCCACGAGCACCGCGGGCATGCGCAGCGGGTCAAGTCCGTCGAAGCGCCGTGCGATCGCGCGACCGGTGTTGCACTCGTAGTCGGTCTCGACCTCGGCGTCGGTCAAACGCGGCGTGACCGGCACCGCGCCGTGGAAGTAGTCGGCGTGCGTAGTGCCGAGGCAGGGAATCTCGCGCTCCGCCTGCGCCCATGCCGTGGCGTAATGCGAGTGCGTGTGCACCACGCCGCCGATCGACGGAAAGGCGCGATAGAGCTCGAGGTGCGTCGGCAGATCGGACGACGGGCGAAGCGTTCCGGCCACGACGCTGCCCTCCATGTCCGTGACGACCAGATCGTCCGACGTGAGCGCATCGTACGGCACGCCGCTCGGCTTGATGACGACCAGCCCGCGCTCGCGATCCACAGCGCTGGCGTTGCCGAAGGTGAACCGCGCGAGGCCGCGCGTCGCGAGCGCCACGTTCGCCGCGCGCACCTCGTCGCGCAGCGCCTTCAGCGGGTCGGTGGCCGTCATGCGATGCCCGCCCGCTGCTTCGCGCGGTCGATGATCGCCGCCATCACGTCGCGGTGTG
>JAICKA010000051.1 GCA_025928185.1 Gemmatimonadaceae bacterium | reverse complement strand
TGGAACGGATCATCGGCGACCGTCGCGACCGGGCGCGTGACGGTCGGCGGCGGTGCGGCAGCGGGGATACGTGTGGTGTCGAGCCGGACCGGAGTCAGCACCTGCGCCGAGTGCGGGGCACAGCCGGCGAGCGGGAATGCCGCCGTCAAAACAAGAATTGCAACTGTCATCCGTGACACGCGGTCATTCTCCTGGTTCGGCGGTTGGAAGGATGGACGGATTGGCCGCAATCGTGGTGCCCGAAACGCAGCCGGCCAGCGGTACCGTCTGCTGACACCCGGCGGCTGCCCTTGCCCCGGCGGCCCGAGCCGGGTAAGTCTGACAGCAGGACCATGGAAAGCCGCTCCTTCTACGCTCATGAGCCGGCGGCACCAACGGTCGATCAAACGCTCCTTCGAGCGACCGCTGCCGGCACGTCGAGCTTCCGCAAGCGATTCGAATCGCGATTCGTTGCCGATTTCTTTCGGCAAACGAAGCGCGGGCCTGTCGTGTCATCCATCGGGATCGGCACCTACCTCGGCGAGAGCACGGACGACGACGATCTCGCGTACGAGACGGCGGTGCGGCATGCGATCGGCCGCGGCATCAACCTGATCGACACCGCGATCAACTATCGCTGTCAGCGATCCGAGCGCGCCGTGGGCGCGGCGATCCAGCAGGCGATCGCCTCCGGCCAGGCGACGAGGCAACAGCTCGTCGTCTCGTCCAAGGCTGGATACATCCCGCTGGACAAGATGCCGCCAGCGACGCGCCAGGGATACCAGGCGTACGTGCAGCGCGAGTTCATCGATCAGGACATCGTGCGGCCGGAGGAGATCGTCGGGGGAGGCCACAGTCTGGCGCCGCGATTCCTGCGCTACTGCCTGGCGAAGAGTCGTCAGAACCTTGGGCTGCGCACGATCGACATCTACTACCTGCACAATCCGGAGCAGCAGCTCGGTTCAGTCGATCGCGTGGAGCTGCGCCTGCGGTTGCGGGCGGCGTTCACGGTGATGGAGGAATCGGCCGACCGCGGCGAGATTGCCGCGTACGGATGCGCGACCTGGAACGGATTACGGGTGCCGCCCGAGAATTCCGGGCATCTGTCGCTGGAAGAGCTGATGGCGCTCGCGCGCGAGATTGGCGGCGATAGTCACCACTTCCGGGCCGTTCAGCTTCCGGTGAACCTCGCAATGCCCGAAGCCATTCGACTGCCGACACAGCGACTCGGCGGCCACCTGGTGCCGGCGATTACCGCCGCAACGGAGATGGGATTGACTGTCCTGGGGAGCGCGTCGCTTATGCAGGGCAAGCTGGCGGCGAATCTACCCGGTGCGGTGGCGCCGCTCTTCCCGGAGTGCCGTACGGATGCGCAGCGGGCGATCGAATTCGTTCGCGCAATGCCCGGTGTGACAGCGGCGCTGTTCGGCGCACGGCAGGCAGATCACATCGACGACTGCCTGGCGTGCGCCGAACGTCGGCGCATGAACTAGGGCTTCTTCGCCATCGGAGCCGGCCGTGCCGGCCGTGCCGGCGACAACGTTTCGCCCGCGGAGGCGAACAATTCCCGCTGTGAACCGCTCCTGTCGAGCAGCTCGATCGCCTTTCTGAGCGGGGCGTCGTATGGCAGATCGCGCCGCTTGGCCGAAGAGTCGCCAGCCACGTAATGGGCAACGCGCTGCTCGAGCAGTCGACTGAGATAGCGACGCGACGCCTCGTATGACGCGCGGTCCGAGGTCACGCCCTTGGCCTGCAAACGCGTGTACAGCTCGTTCATCCAGGCTGGCGTCACGGTGAAGGTCGGCCGAGCCGTTTTGGACAGTTCGGTGCTGTAGTCGTTCAGCACCGTGAAGAATTCCTGGCTCTTCGGCGCGATCGACTTGGCAAACTTCTGCTCTGCCGTCGTGAGCGTGTCATCGCTGACGATGACATCGGGTGTAATGCCGCCGCCACCATAGACGGTGCGTCCAGCATCCGATTTGTATGCTGGGCGCGCCTTCTTGCTCGCGTTCGTTTCCGTGGTGTCGGGCGTCTCTTCGACAAACTGTCCGTTCACGTACTTGCGCGGACGCTGGATCGATCGGCCGCTCGGCGTGAACCACTTGCCGGTGGTCAACTTGAGCGCATAGCCGCCGTCCAGATTGTACACGCCCTGGACGAGGCCCTTGCCGAAGCTGGTCTGTCCCACGACTAGTGCGCGATCGTGATCCTGGAGTGCGCCGGTCACGATTTCGGCCGCCGAGGCGGTGCGGTCGTCGGTGAGCACGATGATCGGGATGTTCGGCGCCATCGGCGTGGCGGTCGCGACGTAATTCTCGGTCGTGTCGCGGTATTTCACGTTGGCGATCTCCTGCCCGCGGCGCAGGAACATGTTCGCGATGTCGAGGCTCTGGTTGAGGATGCCGCCCGGGTCGCCGCGCATGTCGATGATCACGCCGCGATCGCCGTTCGCTTCGAACTGCCTGATCGCCGCCGCGACATTGTCCGCCGCGTTTTCATTGAATTGCTGCAGCGGCAAGTATCCGATCTTGTTGCCGAACGTAAGCGTGTACGGCACCGCCGGAATGTGAATGATCGCGCGCGTGAAGTTTGCGTCGATTGGAGTGGCGACGCCGGGGCGCTCGAACGTGACGTGCACGCGCGTGCCGGGATCACCGGTGAGCGAATCGGAGACCTGATTGATCGTCCAGCCCTGCGTGGAGAGCGTTCCCACCTTCATGATTCGATCGTTCTCACGAACGCCGCCCATTTCGGCTGGCGTGTTCGGGTAGACCGTGACCACGGTCATGAAGTGCGTTTGCGGGTCTTCCTCGATCAGCATGCCGAGTCCGCCGTAGCGGCCGCCGGTCTTGCTGTTGAACTGCTTCAAGTCGGCTGGCGTGAGCAGGACGCTGTACGGGTCGTTCAACTCCTTGACCAGCCCGGATGCGGCCTTTTCGTACACGTCCGGCATCTGAAGCGTGTCGACGAACCGGTTGTTGACGAGAGACATCACCTGCTCGAGCAGCGCGGGTCCCTCCTGCTCGGCACGCGACTGTAACAGGAACCCGCCCGCGACAACCGGGATCAACAGGGCGCCGACCAGTGCGGTCTTACGAATTCGTGACATGCGTCGTGTCCATCAAGAGGAATGATGCGTTTACGAGCCGAGTAGCGCAGGGAGCAGAAGACGTACCCGTCGTGCTCAACGGGAGTCGCGCCGGTCGGCCAACTCGGGGGCCGGCTTGCTGTCGGCTCCGTATCTGCCCCACAGTGTCTTCCAGGATAGTGCCACGCCGGAGCGAAAGCGCTTCTTCGTCAGGCGAAATCCGTTCGGCGAGATCGAAATCGTGAACGGCTCTCCCTCTATGACGATCTCGCGACGGATGGTCTTCTCGAGTTTCGTGGCCATGGAAGAATAGTACCCTGACGGTTGGCGCCGGTTCGAAACGGCTCAGGGCCGACCGGCCAGAACGTAATCGATGAACCACTCGCGCTGCTGCTGGCGAATCACGGCCTCGCGGATCACTCCGCTGTCCCTCAACATCTCGTGCGCTGGTTGCAACACGCGTTGCAGATGCGATGGGTACCGTTGCGACAGGGGAAGCTGCTCGCGAAGCCGCTCGAGCGACACGCGCCAGGTGAGCGCGTCCGCGGCCCGCGCGACTTCGATCAACCTGTACAAACGACGCGCGACCGGCGAGGGAAGCGACATATATACCGCCGCACTGATCACGGCGACATGTCTCGCCGCTACGTTCCGACGCAGCATCGGCGCGATGGCGACGCGAGCCTCTCCCGGCTCCGCGGCGACGACGGCCGGGAACAGCGCGAGCTGATCGCGTTCGGATGCGCGACGGCGCTCGACGAGGACCGATGTCAGAACTGTGAATTGCGCATCGGTGCGTCCATCGCCGGCGGCCAGGTAGCCGCCTTCCGACTCGAGCGTCGTGCGCGCCAATCGGGTGAGTGCGCCGCGGAGCTGCTCGTACGTCCGGCCGTCGACGCGACGGCCCATGGAACGAAGAAATGCGTGCAGCGTGAACGAGAGCACGCCGTCGGCCGGCTCGCCGGCGTCCTGAAACCGGCGCATCAACTCGATGTAGACGTCCTGATCGAACGTGCCGGGCAGGCGGTCGCCGGGACTGGCGAGCACGCGCCAGCGGCCGCCGTCGCCCGTCACGTACGAGATCACGCATTCGTCCGACGCGTCGCTCAGGCGAAAGAGCGGCAGCTCCTCCAATGATCGATCGAGCAGCACCGGCCGAGCGTGCAGCCGTCTCGCCGCGGCGACCGTCATCAGCGGGTGTCGCTCACGACAGCGGAACCACGGTTCCGGAGATGGCGCTCGCGCGCTCGGAGCACAGAAACGTGACCAACGACGCAACCTGTTCGCGTTCGACGAACCGAGCGTCCGCTCCCATCGACTGGATGTTCGACGTCGTTCGAATCGCCGCCGGAGCGATCGCATTCGCGCGAACGCCGTGCGGGCGTTCCTCAGCGGCAATCGCGCGCATCAGCGCCACGACGCCGCTTTTTGCCGCCGCATACGCGGACATCTCGGCCGTGCGGGCTCCCGGCAACGCCGCGGGGGAGGCAAAAAACACGAGGGCACCGCGCGCGGCGCGCACGAACGGCAGAAATGCTCGAGCCGTGAGGTACGCCGTGGTGAGGTTGATGGAGAACTGCCGGTGCCACACGTCGAGCGAGCTGTCGGCGACTGGCCCGCTCATGGCGAAACCACCGGCCATGTGCACGACGGCGTCGAGCCGATCGCCGTGACGGGCGCGCACCGACTCGGCGAGACCGGCAACCTGCTCGGCATTCGTAAGATCGCACGCGTATCCCTGTGCCTGATGGCCGGCCGCCACGAGAGCGGCGGCGCGTTCGGCAACGTGTTCCGCGGTCCGATCCACGAGCACCAGTGGCGCGCCGAGTTGCGCAAACGCGTCGGCCACTGCTTCACCGACCTGGCCGCGAGCGCCGACACCAGTGAGTAGAACGGTCACGGACGAGTCCTGGGTGCTGGGTATTGGGTGCTGATCCGAGTGGAAGCCCATTAAGAATGAACCGCGAACGGCCACGAAACCAGAACCGGGCTCGTCGTGGCACGGACCGTGTTAGTGAAGCGTTCGTCCATGCACCGCCTCAAACGCGTCGGTCTCGTCATCCTCGCGGTCCTGATCCTGATCTTCGCGCTGATCGGGCTCCTGACCGTCACACGTGGCACGCCCGTGAGCAGCGTGATCACGCTGTCGGATTCCGGTCCGCCCGCGGTGAACGACTCGCTGTTCGAGCGCACGTTCGAGCTGTTCACCGGCACGCACATCTTCAGCGGCAATCGCGTCGAGCAGGCGCTGAATGGAAACGGTACGTATCCGCGCCTCTGGGCAGACATGCGCTCGGCGCGCCAAACGCTCACGGTGCAGATGTACTACTCGCTGCCTGGCAAGGTGGCGGACACGATGGCGACCGTGCTGAAGGAGCGCGCACGCGCGAAGGTGCGCGTGTTGTTCCTGATCGACGCGTTCGGCTCGCAGCATCTTTCAAAGTCATATCTCGATTCGCTTCGCTCGGCGGGCGTGGAAGTGGCCAAGCTGCGCAAGCTGCGGTGGTACTCGATTCACGACGCCGCCGATCGCTCGCACGTGCGCGTGGTCGTGGTGGATGGGCGAATCGGCTGGACGGGCGGCTTCGGCCTCGCGGACTATTGGCTCGGGGATGGGCACCACGACGAACAATGGCGCGAGTCGAACGTTCGATTCGAAGGGCCGGCCGTGATGGAGCTCCAGGCGGCGTTCGCGGCTGGGTGGGCGGAAGCCACCGGCGAGCTGCTCACCGGACCATTGTTCTTTCCGAAGAGCGGATTCCAGCCGGTGGGCACCACACACGCCGGGTTGCTCTACACGTCGCCGACGACTGGAAGCACGCCGGCGGAGCGCTTTCTGGCGCTCACGATCAGTGCCGCGCGGCACCAGCTGTACATCACGAACTCGTACTTCGTACCCGATGACGACTTCCGGCGACTGCTCGAGCATGCCGTCAGGCGCGGCGTCGACGTCCGCATTCTGACGGTGAGCTCGAAGACCGACGTGAAGACCACGTGGTATGCCGGTCGACACCGCTACGAGGAGCTGCTGCGCCACGGCATCAGGATTTACGAATATCAGCCGACAATGATCCACTCGAAGACGATCGTCGTCGACGGGCTGTGGAGCACGGTCGGTTCGATGAACTTCGACAACCGGTCGATGGCGTTCAACAACGAATCGAACATCGTGGTGCTCGACTCAGCCTTTGGCGCCCAGATGGATTCCGTCTTTCTGGACGATCTGCGATACGCGAAACAGATCAAGCTGGTAACGTTCGAGCAGCGCTCCACCTGGTCGAAGATCCTCGAGGTTGGAGCGACTTTGCTGTCACGACTGCTATAGACCGGGCTAGCGGATGTCCTCGCGCCCGAGTGCCGCGCGGACGGCTTCACGCATTGCGACCAGCGCTTCGTCGCGGGCGGCCGGCGAATCGTCGCGCACGTGCAGCTCGATTCCGTCAGCGACGCGCAGTCGGCGCCAACTGGGGGTCGGATCGTCGTCGGATTCGGCCCGTCTCGTTTCGACGGTCGCACCGAGGGCTGCGCCGAGCGACGCAGCGACGCGGCGCTCCAGCGTATCGCCGGTGAGCTCGTGCATCTCGGCCTTGATGACCTCGAGAGTCACGCCTTCGCGCTGCCGGATCTTGATGGCGAGCAGTTGCAGGAAATGCCGGTAATTGTACGTGGCGGCCGTTCCGGTGCCTTCCGGTCGATCGAGCAACCCGTTCGCTACGTAGAAGCGGATCGCTCGGGCACTCGGCGCCGCGCGCGCTGAGGCGTTCGTTGGGCGGACGCCGGCGGCGTCGACGAGCGCCGTCACGTGCGCTGCCAGTCCGCGCGCATTCCACGGCGCGTGGCGGGCGTGCGCCCGGAGGAGCGCGATGGGCGAGTCAACCATGCGCGGCGGGAAGGTCCAGCGTTATGATCGTGTCCGCGCCGGACCCGCGTTCCAGGCTGATGCTGCCGCCATGCTCGGCGAGCACGCGGTCGGCTCCGGCGAGATTCAGCGCCGGCTGACCGGGTGCAACGGCGCCGAGCGGTTCAAAGGCGCGATGTACGATCTCCGAGTCTATCGGGATGCCGCCAACGTGCACGTGCGAGTGCCACGAGCGGTCGGCCGCCACCGCCGATGTGATCTCGATGTCGCTGCCTTCCTGAGCGAGTGACGCCGACGCGAGCAGCACGCTGGCGCACGCCTCGCCGAACTGTTCGCGATCAACGTTGCACGTGGCGCGCGGCTCCGCCGGCGTGTGCTGCACGACGATCGCCTTGCTCTCCAACACGCCACGGTGTTCGTCGAGCACGGCGCTCCAGATTTCGTCCGGATCGCCCGGTGCGAGTCGGATGGGTGCGGGGCGACCGTAGTCGACGAGCGCCGAGACGAGCGCGTTGAGTCGCTCGACCTCTCGCAGAATGCGGCCGATGTTCTTTTCGACGACTGGATCGTCCGTCACTCGATAGCGGAGCAACTGAGCCGCCGAGGCAATCGCGAACACCGGGTTGCGCAGCTCGTTGGCGATCGACGCCGCAACATCCTGCGACACCTTCACGCGCTCACGCTGCGCGCGAACATGCGCTGGCGTGTGTCGCGTGAACTCCGGTTCGGCGGCAGTCATGCTGGATATTACCCGGCGTATGCAGCGGTGGAAACGGTCCGGACGCACGAGAGCGGAGCAGGCCAGGCCCGCTCCGCTCTCCTCACTTCGCTGGCGTTCAGCGGCGACGCGACTTCTTGCCGCCGGTCTTTCGTCCCGCGGCCTTGCGACCGGAAGACTTGCGCGAGGCCGTGGACTTCTTGCCCGCGCTGCGCTTTTTCGCAGCCGACTTGGCGCTCTTTTTCGCGGATTTCTTTCCGCTCTTCTTGCTGGGCGCGCCGGCGCCGCGCGAGCTGGACTTCGACGACTTCCTGGCGCTCTTCTTCGCGGGCTTCTTTACCGCGGTCTTCTTGCTCGCCGTCTTTGATCCCGACGACTTGCGAGCCGGCGATTTGGCGGCGCTCGGCGATGACGTCTTTGGTGCGGTGCCACTGCTCGTGCCACCAATGCCTGCACTCGAGCCGCCGGCGCTCGGCGGCGCGGTACGCGCGGCCGACGAGGACGACGTGGAACCGGCCGGCCGCCCCGGACGTCCGGGCCGACGCGCACCGCCAAACACGTCGATCTCCTCTTCCTCTTCCTCGACGGCTTCAACCGGCGTTCCAGCCTCCTCTTCGTCCTCGTCGACGTCGTCGGTGCTGTCCCATAGATCGTCGCTGTCGTCCTTGTGCGTCATCCAGCCGCCATCTTCCTCTTCATCGTCGTCGTACGACGCGCTTCCACCGCCTCCGCCGTAGCCCAGATCGTCCGCATCATCATCTCGGTCGGAGAACCGGTACTCCTCGCGCAACTCGTCACCTCTCGGCATGCCCGCCTCCTGAGGGTTGTATGATCAGCGAAAATGGTCGGCGAACGAACGACGGGCGGCGTGCACGTCGTATGCCGAACACGGATGCGCACAATTGTAGCGACGCATCGTTTGTTCTCAACGCCTTAGTATACTGACCCAGCCAGTTCGTCAAGGAGAACTGACGCGCGAACCACCTTGAACGTTGGAGCACGACGCGATGCCGAAGGTGATGGTGGTGTTCTTTGGGGCGGAGAGTCCGGCCGTATCGCTCGCCGAGGCGGCAGCGGAGGGCGCGAACGGCGTACGATTCACGGAGGTGGATCTGCGCGCCGGCCCGGGTCACAATGAAACGACGCAACACCGGCATCCGCGCGTCGACTCATCCGCCGCGCTGCGCGGCTACGACGGAATCGTGATCGCCTGCCCCGCTCTGGGCGAGATACCGGATGCGCTTGGGCGGTGGTTCGACGAGCTCGAAACCATGACCGACGCATTCGCCAACACCGTGTTCGGCGTGACCGGCGGGGAGCGCACGACGCTGCTCGGGCGTCTATCCCGGCTGGGCGGCATCATGATCGGCGAGCCGCAGGGATCGCCCGATCCCGAGACGCGCGCGAAACAGCTTGGGGCTCGCGTGGCGAAGGTGGCGGGTTGGGTCAGGCACGCGCTGAGTCACGAGCACTGACCGGTACGGCCGACGGTCAGTCCACGAACTCCACGGTCACCGGCTTCTTGATCAAACCAGCCTTGACTCCGCGGTCGAGAAACTTGCGAACCGCTTCGCGTCCGCGCTCGCCGTAATCGAGCGTCCAGTCGTTCACGTACATGCCGACGAACGTGTCGGCCTTCGACCGATCGAGCCCGCGCGCGTATTGCATGGCGTGATCGAGCGCGCCGGCACGGTGATCGAGCCCATATGCGATGCTTTCCCGAAGCTGCCGCGAAATCTTGCGCGTGAGCGCATCGCCTAGATCCTTGCGAACGACGTTTCCGCCCAGCGGCAGCGGCAAGCCGGTCTCCCCGAACCACCATTCGCCCAGATCCTGAATGAGGTGGAGCCCGTTGTCGGCATAGGTGATCTGGCCCTCATGGATGAGCAGCCCGAGATCGGCGCCGCCATCGGCGACCACCGCTTCGATCTGATCGAACGGCGTCATGATCGCCGTGAACTCGGGCTCGAACAGTTGAAGCGCCAGATACGCACTGGTGAGCGGCCCGGGAACGGCGATTCGCTTGCCGCGAATGTCGCGCGGATCCATCGGTGCGCGCGCCACGAGACGCGGTCCATAGCGGTCGCCCATCGACGCGCCGTGCGGGAGGAGCGCGTACCGATCCGACAAATACGCGTAGGCGTGAATCGAAACGGCAGTCACTTCCAGCTCGCCGCGCAGCGCACGCTGATTGAGCGACTCGATGTCCTGCAGCTCGTGCACGTACGTGAGGCCTTCGGTATCGATCTTCCCGGCGGCGAGCGCATAGAACATGAAGGCGTCGTCGGAATCGGGACTGTGCGCAACGTGAATCGTCGTCATGGACGCTTGGCGTCGAGGGCTATGGTAATGTCGTTCTCGTGCGTGATGTACTCGGGGAGCTGCTTCGCCCGTTCGGCGGGCGCCGCGGCCACGAGCTGATCGTAGTAGCGGCGCTCGGCCGCCGTGTCGCGCCGCATGCGAGCGGCATTGCCGGCGAGAATGAGACCGAGGAGGTGGTTCGGGTGCTGCGCGAGGATCGTGTCGGCTTCGGCGCGCGCCAGCACAGAATCACCTGACACGGCGGCGATCCGGCCGACATCGTAATGGGCGTCCAGATCGAGCTTGCCGAGCATCGAGTAGGCCGTGATCGCCATCGGCGCGAACATCTGCACGGTGTCCTGATGCTGGTTCTCGTGGGCCTCCATCACGCGATTGTACAGGCGCACCGCCGCTTCGGCCGGGGTCATGTTGCTGATGTCCGGCGCGACGCCGTTGCCGGTTGCGCCAGCGAACGGCGCCGCGTTGCCCGGTGCTTCAGGCGAACCGCCTGCACCTGGGTTGGCCGGCGCATGACTGAATCGCTGGCCGGCGACGAGTGCGATGAGGGCGACCAGCGCAATGGCGGCGACGCCCCAGGGAAGTGCCGCCGAGAAGCTGCGTGGCGGGTCGGTGCCCTCCGCGCCGGCCGGCGTTCCGCAGCGGTGGCAGAACCGCGCGGCCGGCGAGAGGGGCGCACCACAGGACGCGCACGCCGCCGGCGCCAGGGTAGCGCCGCAGTTCGAGCAGAATTTTCCGGACGCGGGTGACTGGCACGCCGGACAGATGCGCTCTGCTTCGGGCGCAGCAGATGAAGACGGCGGAATGGGAGAGGTCATGCGTGAACAAAACTACACGGCGGAGACCGTCTGCGTGCAGTACCGGTGGTCTGTGATCTGCACTCGAGACCGATACGAACCGTGGAGGAGGACTGGTTGCCGCAACAAAACATGACGTCCGAGCACGACGCCCGAGCCCGTGCGCGCGGCGGATTACGTCGCGCCCGGCGGTCGCCGCGCGTGTTGTACGTGTGGGATGACGAATATCCGTGGGACGTGCGAACCGAAAAAGTGTGCGCGGCGCTGCTCGAGCATGGCTGCGACGTGCACCTCGTCGCGCGCAATCCGCGCTGGGCGCCTGAATGCGAGCGGCTCCCCGAGGGGTTCGTGCATCGCATGCCGCCCTGGCGCGCCCTCGGCCGCACGCTCGATGCGGCGCTCGCCTTTCCCGCCTTCTTCAATCCGCGTTGGGTGTCGCTGCTGTCGCGAACCATTCGCGACGTGCATCCGGATGTCGTGATCGTTCGCGATCTGCCGCTCTGTCCCACGGCGCTGCACGTGGCGCGGAAATTCGGACTGCCGATCGTGCTCGACATGGCGGAGAACTATCCGGCGCTGATTCGTTCGACATGGGATGCCGGCCGCCATTCATTGATCGACTACGCGGTGCGGAATCCGGCGGCGGTCGCCGCGGTGGAGCGGTATTGCGTGCGCCGTGTCGATCGCGTGCTGGTGGTGATCGAGGAATCCGGCGAACGCCTCGTGCGCGACCTCGGTGTGCCGGTGGATCACATCGACGTGGTATCGAACACGCCCGCGCGCGAGAGAGCGAAACACGCACCGCGGCCGCTGCGCGGTGACCGGCCGCTCGAAGTGGCGTATCTCGGTTTATTCGAGATTCCTCGTGGTATCGGTGAACTGATTGCGGCGGCAGCGGAGCTGCGGGACCGGCTGCCGGTGCGGCTGACTCTGGTTGGTGACGGACGTGACGGCGAGCTCTTCCGCGCGCAGGCTGCGGGTTTGGGACTATCCGACGATCAAATCGTCTTTACTGGGTACCTGCCGCACGGCGATGCGCTCGCGGTCGTTGCCCGAGCCGACGTCGGAGTCGTCCCGCATCACGCAGTCGAAGCATGGAACACCACGATTCCCAACAAGCTGTTCGATTACATGGCGGCTGGTCTCGCCGTGATCACGTCCGATGCGGCGCCGGCCGCGCGGATCGTTCGCACCACAGGCGCGGGCGAAGTGTTCCGCGCCGGCGATGCCCGGGATCTGGCCAATGCGATTGAGCGCCTGGCCGACCCGCAGCGCTGCGCCGACGCCGCGCAAGCCGGACAAGCGGCAATTCTGCGCCAGTACCATTGGGAGCAGGACGCCGAACGCCTCGTACGCGCCGTCACGATGCTCGCGCGACAGCGAGAGTCCGCGGTGGCCTGATCCGTTCGCGCGCCGCGCGCACTGCGCGCGCGCGGGCGCGACGGTGCTCGCGGCCTTCGCGGCCATGCTGGTGGTGTCCTGCACACAGAACACCGTTCCGCCACAAGTCACCGCAATCTCCGACTCGACCGGAGCGCCCGATACGACCTCGCGCTCCGCGCCGACGCCTCCCGAGTCGGGACCTTCCACGATCAACACGGGTGCGGACTACGATTCGCTCTCGTCGCACTGGTCGCACATCCGCGTACAGATCTCCGACTACCGCATCGAGTACCAGTCGGATGCGACGGAGCGCACCGCCGAATACAAGTGGACGGCCGGTCACGTCGATTACGTGACGCTCGATGCCGGCGACCCGCGGTCGATTGCGCAATACCGTTTATACAATCCGAAAGCGTCCACCATCCGGTACGCGCTCAACTGGACGGTGATCCAGCCGGGGCAGGAAGCCGAGAACAACTCGACGACGTACAACGACCATATGCAGGCGTGGTATGCAGCGCATCCGCAATACCAATTGGAGAACGCGTTCCTGCACGACGCCTCCCAGTGCCCCGCCGGCACGCCGAAAACGCCGTCGTGTCGCCTCAGCTTCAAGATCTGGACGCAGAATCGCTGGGCGATCAATCCATCCGACGCCGGATTGCGCGCGTACCAGGCGGCGCGCCTGGCCGAAGTTGCGTCGGATGCCGATGGACTCTTTCTCGACGAGCACGCGTCGGGCGACATGAAGGATGCCATCGGCTCGAAGTCGATCACGGAATATCCGAACTGGTCGCAGTACCAGAGCGACATGGTGAGTCTGCTCGCGTCGCTGCACACTGCACTCGGTCCGTCGAAGCGGATCGTGATCAACACCTCGAGCTACACGACGCCGTGGGACGCCCAGATGACGAGCGCGGCGGGGAACGGACATTCGGAAGGGATCAATGATCCCTTTCGCGCCGACATGGAACAGCGGTGGACGTATCTGGAGCAGATGATGGCGGCGGGGAACGGGATGGATCTCGTCGGCGGAGGCGATGTGCCGGCGAACTACACGGCGGGCAACTCCGCCGACGCAGCGTCGCGGCAACAGCTGTTCAAGCTGGCGAGCTACTATCTCGTGCAGCCGTCCCCGGTCGATCTGTTGCACTTCAGCTTCGTCAATCAGTGGGATCAGCCGTTCTCGACCCGCTGGCTCAAAGCGATGGAAGTGGACGTCGGTCAGCCGATCGGCCCGCGCAATGTGGCGGCTGAAGGAACGGATCCGAGCGGCCACAGCTATCGGATCTGGGCGCGCGACTTCGAGAACGCGATCGTGTTCGTTCGCCCGCTGATCGACTGGTCGCAGACGACGTACGACGACGGCACGGCGATGACGATCACGCTGCCGCCCGGCGACGAGTATCTGCCGCTGAACATCGATGGCACGGTCGGTGCCCCTACGGATCGTGTCACGCTGCGCGCAAGCGAAGCGGCCATCGTGCTCCGGAAGAGCCGGACGAATACCACAGCGCCGACGCCGTAGCTGCAGCCAGATCCGTACAACTGATGGGCCAGCCGTACGCACGACCGCACGTCACGCATCTGTTCACCGTCGATGTCGAAGATTATTTCCAGGTTGGTGCGTTCGAGCGCTTGATTCCGCGCGAGTCGTGGGAGACTCGCGAGTGCCGGGTGGAGCGCAACGTCGACCTGCTGCTCGAGATGCTCGCCGCGGCGAACGCGACCGGTACGTTCTTCACGCTGGCGTGGATCGCCGAACGCTATCCGGCGCTGATTCGTCGCATCGCACGCGCCGGGCACGAGATCGCCTCGCACGGCGTGACGCACCGGCGGATCAACGAGCTCACCATCGGCGAGTTCCGCGAAGAAGCGCGTACCTCGCGCGCCATGCTCGAGGATGTGTCCGGCACGCACGTCATCGGCTTTCGTGCGCCGAACTTCTCGATTCTGCCCGGCTGCGAGTGGGCGTTCGACGTGCTCGTCGAAGAGGGCTACGAGTACGATTCGAGCCGCTTTCCGATCAATCGGCCCGGGTACGGATCGCCCCGCTCACCGCGATACGCGCACACGCTCGACACGCCGTCGGGCACGCTCGTCGAAGTACCGCTGACGACGCTCGATGTGCTCGGCATGCGCGTGCCGGCTGCCGGCGGTGCGTACATTCGGCACTTTCCGTATGCCGTGATTCGCGAGGCGTTTCTCGATCGCGCGCGCAACGGCATTCCCGGCGTCTTCTTCATTCATCCCTGGGAGCTCGATCCGGGTCAGCCTCGAATCGACACGCCGTGGCTTACGCGCGTCCGGCACTATCGGAACCTCGATCGCACGGCAATCCGAATTCAGCGTTTGCTGAAGGAGTTCCGATTCGGCGCCATCGCCGGCAGTCTGCCGGTGATGACGCAAAACGCTCCCCTGATGCTCGCGTGAGCGTACGATGAGAAGCGTGCTGGGGCCGGCCGGATCCGGCAGGGCAATTCGGGTTGGACCGTTTACCGGGGCGGCGGACGAGTGGGACCGCTTCGTCGCGGCGCAAGCCGGTGCGACGCACTATCACCGCTACGGCTGGCGCGCCGTGATGCGCCGAGCCTTCGGGCACGACAGCCTGCTGCTCGCGGCGCACGATGACACCGGCCGTCTCTGCGGTGTGCTGCCGCTGGTGCGGGTGAAGAGCGTGTTGTTCGGGCATCACCTCGTGTCGATGCCATTCCTCAACTACGGCGGTCCATTGGGCGACGCGGACGCCGTTCGCGCACTGGTGGATGACGCGTCACGCCAGGCGCGCGCACAGCGCGTCAGACAGCTCGAGCTCCGCAGCCGCATCGAGCTGCCGCTGGATCTCGAGTGTTCGCTCGAAAAGGTGACGATGGTGCTCGATCTCGCCGCCGGCGATCCCCACGCGACCTGGCAGGCGTTGCCCTCGGCGATTCGCAACGGGATCCGCAAGCCGCTCAAGCGCGGCGTGTCCATGCGTTTCGGACGGGACCAGCTCGTTCCGTTCTTTCAAGTGTTCTCACACAACATGCGGGATCTCGGAACGCCGGCCCATCCTCGGGCCCTGTTCGAAGCCATCACTGACGAGTTCCCGGACGACGTGTGGTACGGGTGCGCGTACGTGGACGGCATCCCGGCGGCGGCCGCCTGCGGCATCGTGTACGGCGACGAGGTCGAGCTGTCGTGGGGTTCGGCGCTCCGCGTATACAACAACTCGCATGCGCCGAACATGCTCCTCTACTGGTCATTCATCGAGCGCGCGGCGCAGCACGGGCTGGCGCGGTTCAACTTCGGCCGCTGCACGCCGGGCAGCGGCACGCACCACTTCAAGAAGCAGTGGCGCGCACGGGAGGAACAGCTCTGGTGGTACGGCCAATCGCGCCGCGCCGTCGCACCCGGCGGGGTGCAGCGCGACTCCGCGCTCGCGCTTGGGCCGCGCTTGTGGCGCCATCTGCCGCTGTCCGTCGCCACGGGCGTGGGGCCGTACATTCGCCGAGGCATTCCAGCATGAACGCACGGCGCCTGTTGCCGCGCGTGGACGTGGTGCTCGCCGCGACGGCCGTTGCCGTCGTGATGAACCTCTGGCGCGTGCCGGAGCTGATTCCGCAGTTGGCCGTGCTGCGGCCGACCGTGCTCACCCTGCTCGTGGCGCTGGGCCTGTACGTGCTCGATCGACACCCGGCGCGCCAACTCGGGACGTTGCGCACGCCGATCACCGTTCCGCTGGTGCTGTTCCTCGCGCTCGTGGTGGCCACGCTGCCGTTCAGTCTCGATCCGGGATTCAGCACGTCGTATCTGTTCGTTGAGCTGATTCCGCGTGTGCTGCTCACGGTTCTGATCGTGGCGGCGGTGCGTAATCGGAACGATCTGGAACTGCTGCTGCTCGCGGTGCTGGTCGGCGGCGCGCTGTACACCCTGTACGCCCTCGTGCGCATTCCGCTCGGTCCCGAAGGCAAGTGGACGGCGCTCGTGGATTACGACAATAACGATTTCGCGTTGATCGCAATCAGCGTGCTGCCGCTCGGTGTCTACTTTCTCCGGCGTGATGCCGGACGACTGCGGCGGATCATCGCGTTGCTCTCGCTGCTCGTGCTGCTCGCGGGCATCGTTCGGAGCGGATCGCGCGGCGGCATGATCGGCCTCATGGCGGTGGCGGCATATCTGGCACTGCGGTACCGGGCCGTGCCGGCACGCGTCCGAGTTGCCGCAACGGTCATTGGTGGACTTGCACTCGTCGGGGTCGCCGGCGCCGAACTGACGGCGACGATCGACACCGTAATGCACCCCCAGGACGACTACAACTGGGCTGGCGGCGACTACTACGGTCGCATTCAGCTCTGGAAGCGCGGACTCCAGTACATGCACGAGCGTCCGCTCACCGGCGTCGGCCTGTCGGCATTCCCGATCGCCGAGGGTGAGCTGTCGGAGGTGGCGCGAGCGCGCATGGCGCACGGTCTGGATGTGAAGCAGCTCGTCGCCCACAACATGTACGTGCAGGTCGGTGCCGAGCTGGGGCTGGTGAGCCTTGGGATCTTCGTGTTCCTGCTGTGGCGGACCTATCGCGGTCTGCACGAAGTTCGAGAACTCTGCTGGAACGATGATGGCGGAGGCATGCCGCCCGAACAGGTGCTGGCCCGGGTGCTCACCGCCGCGCTCCTCGGCTTTTGTGTGAGTGCGATCTTCATCGCGGCCGCGTATTTCACGTATCTGTTCGTCCTGTTCGGCTTCGCCGGCGCGCTCATGAAGCTCGCGCCGTCGTGGGCGGCGAGCCGCGATCTGGTCGAGTACGATCGGGAAATCGAATACGGCGCGACGTTGGCAATCGAGTCGGGAACGATGCGTTCGGAGGTGGGCTGACATGCCGATTCGGGAACGCGTGAAGCGAATTGGAGAGCGAACGCTGCTGGCGAGTGGCGTCGCGGGCACGCGGCGACGGCTGTTGCGCGATGGCCGGCTGATCCTCGGCTATCACAACGTGATGCCGGACGGCGCGACTCCCGGCACCGACGCGTCGCTACACCTGCCGCGTCACGCCTTCGCCGAGCAACTCGATCTGCTGATGCAGACGCACCGAATCGTTTCACTGTCGGAGCTGCTGAGCGATCGGCCGGTGCCCGGCGAGCGTCCAATCGCTGCGATCACGTTCGACGACGCGTATCGGGGCGCATTGACGACGGGCATGGACGAGTTGGCGCGCCGTGGGTTGACGGCGACGATCTTCGTGGCACCGGCATTCGTTGGCGGCGGATCGTTCTGGTGGGACGAGATCGACTGGCCGGCGGGCACGGCCGAAGGCGATGCGTTCAGAGCGCGTGCGCTCGGCGAGTGCCGCGGCGACCGCAATGCAGTTCACTCGCTTGCACAGGCGTGCGCTTTCCAAACGCGTAGTGTGCCGGACCACGCGCGCTGCGCGAGCGAGCAGGAGCTCCGAGATGCGGTGGCGCGCGGCGTCGCCGAGCTGGCATCACACAGCTGGAGTCATCCCAACCTGGCGGCACTCGACGACGAAACTCTCATGAGAGAGCTGGTACGGCCCATGGAGTGGCTCAGAGCGCGATTCACAGGACCGTTGCCGGTGCTGGCGTATCCGTACGGTAGATGGTCGGAACCGGTCGCCCGGGCCGCCGCGACGGCCGGTTATGTCGCGGCATTGCGCGTGGATGGCGGCTGGCTGCGTTTGCGTGCCTCTGCCCCGTATTCCGCGCCGCGCTTTGCGGTCCCCGCGGGACTGTCGACCGCCGGGTTCGCGCTGCGGGCGTCCGGATTG
>JAICKA010000196.1 GCA_025928185.1 Gemmatimonadaceae bacterium | reverse complement strand
GAGATCGCGTACGACGACATCGGCTCGGGATTGCCGGTGATCTTCCTGCACGCGTTCCCGCTCAACCGCACGATGTGGGAGCCGCAGATCGGCGCGCTCGTCGCGGATTGTCGCTGCGTCGCGATCGATTTCCGCGGACTCGGCGAGTCGTCCGACACGCCGCCCTATTCCGTCGACCGATACGCCGACGACGTCGTGGGCGTGATGGACACGCTCCAGATCGATCGCGCCGTGATCGTTGGACTGTCGCTCGGCGGCTACGTCGCCTTCGCGATGTGGCGGCGGAACCCGCAGCGCATTCGCGGCCTGGTGCTCGCCGACACGCACGCCGCGCCGGACACCGTTGCGAAAGCCGAGCGCCGGCGCATGCTGATCGAGCTCGCGGAATCGGAGGGCAGCACGGCCATCGCGAACATGCAGATCGCGAGCATCGTCGGAAAAACCACCCGCGAGAAGCGGCCGGACATCTACGACGCCGTGCATCGAATGATCGCGCAGGCGCCGGTCGGCGGGATCGTCGGCGCGCTGGAAGCGATGGTCGAACGGCCGGACTCGACGCCGACGCTGTCGACGATCGACGCGCCGGTGCTGATCGTCGTCGGCGAAGAGGACGCGGCGACGCCGCCGCGCGAGGCGCGCACGATGCACGCGGCCATTCCGGGCAGCCGGCTCGAGGTGATTCACGACGCCGGCCATCTGTCGAACATCGAGCGGCCGGCCGCATTCAACACGGTGGTGCGCGAGTTCGTCGGGTCGCTGCTCTACAGTTAGATTGCCCGCGATGCCAACGTCGCCCTCCTCACCACCACCAACGACGGCCGCACCATCGGCGGCCGAACAAACTGCGAGCGCCCGCTGGGGCGCGGTGTTGTTCCGCAATCGCAGCTGGCTGCCGGTGCCATTCCTGCTCGTTGCGCTGCTCGTGCCGGCGCACGCGACGGCGGCGAACTGGGTGGTGGGCGCAGTGCTGATCGTGATTGGCGAATGGATTCGACTTGCCGGCGTCGCGGCGGCCGGCACCGTCACGCGACGGCGCTCGCGCGACGTGCAGCGGCTGGTGACGTACGGAATTTTCCGCTGGGTGCGGAATCCGCTTTACGTCGGGAATTTCTTCATCTGGATGGGCTTCGTCGTCATCAGCGGGGTCCTCTGGTTCCTGCCCGTCGCGATCGTGCTGTTCGCCGCGGAATACACGCTGATCGTCGCCTACGAGGAAGGCGTGCTCGAATCGATCTTCGGCGCGGAGTACCTCGCATACAAGCGCGAGACGCCCCGCTGGATTCCACGACCTCCCGCGCAGCGGGAGCGTGGTGAGCACGATTGGGCGGAAGCGTGGCGCAGCGAGATCAGCACGTTCCTGCAGTACGGCGCGCTGGTGGTGCTGTTTGTGATCAAGGAGAGGGTGTGGTCGCGGTAGAACGGTAGAACGGTAGAACGGTAGAACGTCCAACGTCGGCAACTCGTTCGCGGGGATACGTGGTCGATCCGCGTGTACCGCCGAGCGATCCGTCTGTACACGAGCGATGCGCGCCTGTTCACGCCGGACGGTCGGCCGAACACGTGTAAGATCCGCTCGGTTCGGTCGCGCGTCCGCTTGGTCAGATGACTTGAACGCGTGTACCCGTCGCGCGTCCGCCTGGTCAGATGACTTGAACGCGTGTACCCGTCGCGCGTCCGCCTGGTGACATCGTATCGACCGCCGCACTCGGCCGTTGCGCGCTCGTTCCGGCGACTCGGCCGCTCGTTCCCGCGACCGGTCCGCTCGTTCCCGACCGCTGGCCGCATGGTCAGATCGCTTCGTCGGCCGTAGCCGCGCGTCGTCCGCGTCGTCAGGTCACTGCGTCGGCCGTACCCACGAGCTACCCGCGTGTACCCACGACCGAGACGCCCGTTTCCGCGCGTGTCGCGTGTGGTCCGATCATCGAGGCGCCCGTTCCCGCGCGTTTCGCGCGTGGTCAGATGACTCCAATGTGTGTTTCCGCCGCTGAGCCGCGCGGTCAGATCATTCCGATGCCCGTATCCGCGCGTCGTCCGCGCGGTCCCACTATTCCACCGCTACTTCTGCGGCCTTCCCGGCGGGTCGTCGCTCTTGAACACGTCGCGATTGATCTGGACGTACTGTTTCAGATTGGCCGGAACGTCTTCCTCGGGGAAGATCGCCGTCACCGGGCATTCGGGTTCGCACGCGCCGCAGTCGATGCACTCGTCGGGGTGAATGAAGAGCTGCTGCTCGCCTTCATAAATGCAGTCGACGGGACAGACGTCGACGCACGCGCGATCCTTCACGCCGATGCAAGCTTCGGTGATGACGTAGGGCATGCGAGTCTCTGAAATTCCTGCGATTGCGGGGCTACTGGCTAAGATAGTTGGGGCAGCGACAGGGTCAACGGCGCCGCCTCGCGCAGCGTCCTCACCGCCGCCACGGCGGCTCGCCCTTGCGATCGAGGTCCGGGTTCTCTCGATACAGTGTGATCGTCCGTCCAATCACCTGCACGACCTCCGCGCCGACCGCATCCGCCAGCTCGCGCGCCGATTCCTTCACCGTCACGTCCGCGCTCTTCGTGAACGCGATCTTCACCAGCTCATGGGTCCGCAACGCGTCGTCGAGCGACTGCTGCAGCGCCGGCGTGAGTCCTTGATGGCCGACATGCACGGTCGCCGAAAGGTGGTGCGCCTCGGCGCGCAGGCCGGCGCGCTGACGTGAGGTAAGCATGGAAGCAAGATACGGGGAAATGGCGGAACGGTGGAACGGTGGAACGGGCGCTTCGCTTGAACGGTGGAACGGGCGCTTCGCTTGAACGGTGGAACGGGAACTACTCAGACGTCAGGCCGCAGTTCTCAGAAGTTCTCAGATGTCAGCCCGTTCCACCGTTCCACCGTTCCACCGTTCCACCGTTCCACCGTTCCACCGTTCCACCGTTCCACCGTTCCACCGTTCCACCGTTCCACCGCTCTACCGCTCCGCCGCCTTCAGCGCCTCGTATGGATCGATCGGCTCGCCGTCCCAGTACTTGCCATCGGCCGGCCAACGCATCACCTGAAAGTGAAGATGCGGCGTGTCCTTCGGTGCGTTGCCGGTCGTTCCAACGTAGCCGAGCGTGTCGCCCTTCACGATCGTGCGACCGGGCGTCATCTCGTCGTTGTAGTGATCCATGTGGGCGTAGTAGTAGACGAGCAGCCCGTTCGAGTCGATGGTGTACATCGTAATCCCGCCCAGGTTGTTGCTGCTCATGCGGAGCACGCGACCATCGTCGGCGGCGAGGATCGGCGTGTCGCGCGGCGCGAGGATGTCGATCGCGTGATGCGTGCGTCCCCCATCGCGCGCGTCGTCGAACGAGTCGTAGAGCTTGGCCGGATCGGCGCCGGCGACGGGCATCATGATGTGGCGCTCGAGCAGGTACTCCGCCGCGGCAGCTGCATCAGCGGTCAGCGCGTGGCCGGCGGGTTCGACGACCGCGGCAGTCCCCAGCGTGACCGGCGCCGACGCCGAGCTTGCTGCGCTCGACGAGCCGGGCGGGATCGGCAGGTCGCGGCGCGGAACACCTGGCGGATAGTACAGAACCGGGCGCGTACAGCCGGCGACGAGAAGGAGAATGGAAGCCCGGAGAACGGCGCGCATACTGGGCTGACGAGCAGGCGACGGGAAAGTTGCGCGCTCGGCGCGATCAGCGAGTGGGGCCGGTGGATCGGACCGCCGGGGCCGCCAGCAACATGGCCGCGGCAGTTTGCGGGGCGCCGAAAGCGTTCAGCGTTTGATGGAGAACGGAAACGGCATCTGCACGAGCTGTTTGACCTTCCGGCCGCCGATCTCCGCCGGGGAAAACCGCATGTTCGGCAGCACAGTCCGAACAGATTGCGTGAAGAGGTCGTGCGTCGACTTGAGCACCTTGAAGGTGT
>JAICKA010000288.1 GCA_025928185.1 Gemmatimonadaceae bacterium | reverse complement strand
GTGACTCCTATGAAACAACTGGCCGCAAGGGGCACGGCTCCGCCGGACCGTCGTGAGACGGCGGCGCGACGACGTGATCTTGGCGAGTGCGGGAAGTCACAGCGGTGATCACGAGATTCGAAACGGAACGAACAGGCGACGTCACCAGACGTCACCAACGGGGCTGCAGGCGGATCATCGGGTGAAGGGTGAAAAGCGGACCGCTCAGACACCTATGCGAGGTCGACAGCCTCATGATCTCTCTTTTCGAGCGGGACGGTTCAATCAGATGGTAGGTCGTCGCTCCGCGCCGGGGGCGGAAGCGCGACAGTCACGCGTGGAACTCGGCCCGGGAGTCGAAGAGACATATCAGCCACGCCACGCTTCGCCGGTAGCCAGCATGTGATAGATGACTTGGGTCAGGCGGCGCGCGGCGGCGACCCGGGCGACCCGGGCGACCGGCCACCCCACGCGCGCTTTGAGGCGACCGTAGTACTGACTCAGCGAACTCTCCGGGGCGAAGCGGAGGTGACTGGGAATGGCAGAGACGAGCACGCCGCGGACATAGCGATTGGCGTCGGGTGAAATCGCGCCATGGCGTGTGCGGCCGCCCGAACTGCGCGTGCGCGGCGCGAGTCCCGCGTAGCTCACGAGATGCGCGGCGTCCGGAAAGCGCCGGATCGGCATGAGCTCCGTGGCCAACGTGAGGCTCCGGTACGGCCCGAGGCCCGGAATCGTCTGCAGGGCGACGGCGGCATTGGAGTGTGCGGCCCGACGAGCAATCTCGCGATCGAGGTGCCGAATCATCTGCTGAAGGACGCGAATCAACCGCCAGTGCGACCGCACCAGCCGCCGCTGTTCTGGGGTCAAGCAGGGCCAGGCCTCGGCGCAGGGCCAGGCCTCGGCGCGCAGCCAGGCCGCGCCGCTGCGGCGCAGTAACTTACTTGCCCCGGCCGATCTGAAGATGATGCGTGTGGAGCTGCGCATGAATGCGATTCGCGCATTCGGTGCGCCGACGGACCAACAGCCCACGATGCCGTAACAACGTGGCCTGCTCGCGCTGTGGTTGGGGCTTCGGATACACCGCGGGGATGAGGCCGGTCGCCAACATCCGCGCGAGGAGCATGGCGTCGCGCTCATCCGTCTTGCGGTGCGACGTCGCGATGGCCCGCAACGCCTTCGCGTGCGCAACGTGAACGCGGACGCCGGCGGGCGTGAGCTGATCATACAGCCACGTCCAAAACGGCGAGCTCTCCACCACGGCGTCGAGCGGGCGATAGGGTGCCAATCGCTCGAGCAACGCCGCGGGGGACCGCGTCGTCACATTGCCCTGCCACTGCACGACCCCCATCCTGTCGATGATCGCCACCGTGATGTATGCTAGGTGCGCATCGAGTCCGGCAAAGTATTGATTGGACATACTGGCCTCCTACGTGTGTGGTGCGCCTTCCCGCACCGCTACCCGCCCAACGGGTAGCATCACTCGCGTAGCGAGGCCAGTTGTTTCATAAAATCAGATGGACC